>JALZAE010000120.1 GCA_030948535.1 Gemmatimonadota bacterium
ATGCGGACGTGCTGCCGCACATCACCTCGGCCAACATCGCTTGTGGATTTCATGGCGGCGATCCGTCGGTCATGCGCAAGACCGTCGCCGGCGCGCTCGTGCACGGGGTGACGATCGGCGCGCATCCTGGATTGCCCGATCTGGCCGGCTTCGGCCGTCGCACCATGGACGTCTCGCCGGATGATGTCTACGAGATGATCGTCTATCAGGTCGGTGCGCTCATGGCCTTCGCCACTGTCGCGGGTACGAAGGTGCGGCACGTCAAGCCGCACGGCGCGCTCTACAACATGGCGGCGGCCGACCCAGCGCTCGCCGAAGCCGTAGCCCAAGCGGTGCGCGACGTCGACCAGAGGCTGGTGCTCTTCGCGCTCGCCGGCAGCCATCTCATCGGCGCCGGGGAAGCCGCGGGCTTACGCACGGCCAGTGAAACGTTCGCCGATCGCGGCTACAACGCCGACGGGTCGCTCGTGTCGCGCAAACGGCCCGGCGCGCTGGTGAGCGATGCCGACGAAGCCGTACGCCGCGCGGCGCGGATGGTTCGAGACGGAAAAGTTCGCTCGGTCGACGGCAGCGACGTCGCGGTGCGCGCCGATACGATCTGTATCCACGGCGACGGCCCGCACGCCGCCGAGTTCGCGCGGCGGCTTCGCTCCGGGTTGGAGGCGGAAGGGGTAGATGTGCGGCCGGTGGATTGAGCGGATGGGTGTGTGGCGAAAGCGCAACCCATGAGCAATGTGCCGCCCCCGGAAGCATCATCGCGCGCGCGGGTGTATCTTTCAGGTCTGAAGGTGAGCGCGGTGTGCGTTCGCCCATTTACTGGGGGCAACATGCAGCAGCCGAAGACGGCTTTTCCAGCTGATCTCGATGTACAGGACGACGACGAGGAACCCATTATCGCGCTGGGAAGCTCGGCGCCGCGCCTCACCGCGCAGCATCGCGCCTCGGCGCAACGAGAGGTCGAGAAGCTGGTCGACAAGCTGTCTCAGGATCTGCCGCTGCTGTTGAACGACGCGGGCGAAGCGAACATGAAGATGAATCGGGCGCCCGGCCGATGCGTCATGCAGGGCACCGGAGGCGCGGTGAGCGTCTCGTGGTTCCCGGCGCAGTTCGATGAGACGTCCGCCGGTGAGCTACAGGTGATCGAGTGGCGTGGATTGGTGACGTTGCCCGGCTCGGCGCCCAAGCCCGATGCCAAGGCGACGATCGTCGAGGTGTCGCTCTTCCATCTAGTGCGCGGCGCTGGTCCGAACGAGTGGACCTGGCAAGGCGACAAGGAGTCGAAGGCGTTCGAGACCGAAGGTCTTGCCCAGCGTTGCCTCGAGCGTCTGAAGACGCGCGAAGCGAAGGCCGTGAAGGCCGCCGCCGCCGCGACTCGATAGCGCGCTCGATAGCGCGCTCGATAGCGCGCTCGATAGCGCGCTCGAAGAAATTCCGCGAGACGATCATTCTCGCGATGTTGGTGGTCGCGCCGCTTTGTCCGGTTTCGCCGGGCGAGGCGGCGCGGTTGCATCCGCGCGTGATCGCGCGGCGCGCGCGGCGTCCGACTGCGCCGCCTCCAGCTCGACATCGCGCACGGCCAGATCGCGCGGCGAGATCTGCGTAGTGACCAGCGCGGCGCGTCCGTCGGCGGTCACCGCACGCAGCGTGAGTGACGCTCCCCCTGGCACGCCGCACAGGCGATAGCGACCGGTAGAATCGGTGACGATCTCGCGGATGCGCGGCGCGGGCGAGCCGCGACCAAGCGACCGGTCCGCGCTCTGCGCTCCGGTCATCGGCCAAGCGATCGAGACCGACGCGTCGGGAACGACCTGTCCCGACGCGCGATCGCGCACGACGCCGGTCACCATCGATGCGGCGAGGCTGTCGGTCCACTCCGGGCACGCCGCGGCCAGCATGGTTGCAACCGTGGGAACGCTCGCCGTGAGCACGCTCGACCTGCCACTCGCGAGCGTCACGTCGAATCGCGGCGCGTAGCCCATGCTCTCGAGCTGCGGATGTAGAATCGTCAGCCGATAGTTTCCCTCGAGCGCAACGCTCATCGCGAAACGTCCGGAGGAGTCGGTCACCACTTGATGCCGAGTGCCCTCGAGCATCACCGCGGCGCCGGCGAGCGGAGTGCCGCGGGTGCTGTCGAAGATCACGCCGGATAGGTTGGCGGGCGGAAGCTCCGGTCGCTCCAGCGATTCGCCGGCAAGGGTGCGCACGCTCGTGACGTCGCCGCCAATCTCCCGCACGGCCACCAACAGCGGAATGTCACCCGGGCGACTTAGCGGATCGATGCGCCGCTGCGTCATGTCGATACCGAGCACGGGCAACTGCAGCCGCCAGCGCGGAATCATCCACGTGTTGTTGGCCAGCCGCTTGAACTCGACGTGGCCGCCGAGCCGATCCACCGGGGTGCCCGCCGGTGGAGGGGTGTAGTGGAAGTCGAGGCTACGCAGCTCCGACGTCCGCAGATCGATCCACAGGACGCCACGAATCTCGATGTGGCTGCGGCTGCGCGGCTGCGATGCCGGCTCGAACGCGATGCCGACGAAGCCCCGGTGCTCGTCGTCCGCAGTCTGCACGCGGAAGCAATGGTCGCTCGCGAAGCGATTCGAGAGCAGCACCTCGGGATCGGGCGCCCAATACTTCACGTCGCCGCGGTCCAGGTGCGCGTATCCCCGTGCGGCAAGCTCTTCGGCGGGCAAGCTGACGTAGGGCGTGAAGTACACGCCCGAATCGGGCGACGTCTCTTCGCGGATGACGCGATTTCCATTCGGCGTCAGATCGCGTTCGATGCGGACGGCGGAGAACCGAAGCAGCCGCTCTCGTTGCGCGATCATCGTAGCCGAGAGCGCCTTGCGCGCCTCGTCCCAGTACTGGGCGACCACGGTGCCTTCCTGCGGGTGAACGGTACACCGCGACGCGGCGGCGACGGTGATCGGCGCGAAGGTCACCGGCGCGGCGGGGATGGCGAGCCGCTGCGCGACGGTCTCGCCCGCGCGAATGTCGAACGCCGCCGAGGTGATGCTGCGATAGCCGATGCGCTCCGTGCGCAGCGAGAAGCGGCCCGGCGTCGGCGCTCGCACCGCAAAGCGACCCGAGTCATCGCTCAAGGTGCCGGTGAGCCGCAGGCCAGCGCTGTCGAGCAGTACGACCGCCACGCTCGACACCGGCGCCGCCGGCGCCGCCGGTGCTCCGGCCGCCTCCGCGACGACGACGCCGCGAACGATCTGCGCGCTCGCCGAGCGAATCGCAATCACGGCGATCGAAGCGAGAGCGGTCACAAGCGTGTGAGCGGCTCTGCGGCTCATGCTTCGAGTGCGCGCGGCATGGCGGCGATGATGCGGCACCGTCCATGGACTCGCCAGCCCGAGGCTCCGGGGCGACGCGCGGTCAGGGCGGATAGAGCGTGTACGGCGCCGTCTCGCGCCCGAAACGCTGCGACTCGCGACGCCACTGGCCGAGCAGATCTTCGACGTCACCGTGCTCGACTGCCTGACGCAGCAGACGGGAGCCGGACAGCTCTTCGATGCCGTTGGAGCGCCAGGCGAACTCGCGTGGATGTCGCGCATAGATCGCGCGAAGCATCAGCGCGCCGATCGCGACGGGCTCGAGCACGTCCCGGTTGGTGACGTGGAGGGCGATCATCGGAATGCGCTGGCCGGCGAACTTCTCGCCGCGGCCGATCGTGCGCGACGTCGAATCGAAGTGGATGCCGGGAAGGTGTCGCGCCTCGAGATCGCTTGCGATCAGACCGGCGTCGTTGAGCCACGGTGCGCCCACGAGCTTGAGCGGCCCATCGGTGCCGCGCCCTTCGCTCAGATTCGTCGCTTCGAAGAACACCGTTCCAGGGTAGAGCAGCGTCGCTTCGACGTCGCGAATGTTCGGCGAGGGATTCACCCATGGGATGCCGGTCTCGTCGATCCACATCGACCGGCGATAGCCGCGCATCGGCACCACGCTCACCTCGGCGGCGACCTGGCCCGTGCCGACGAGGTAGCGCAGCAACTCGCCGGGCGTGAGTCCATAGCGCAGCGCGACCGGAAACTGTCCCACGAAGGAACGGAATTCCGGACGCAGCACGCCACCTTCGACGCGGTCGGCGCGGATCGGGTCGGGTCGGTCGAGGACGATGAACGGCTTGTGCGCCGCGTTCGCCGCGAGCGCCATCGTCCAAACGTACGTGTAGACGCGCGCGCCGACATCCTGAATGTCATACACGATCACGTCGACATTCCGCAGCATCTCCGGGGTCGGGACGAGCGTTGCTCCGTAGAGCGAGTAAATAGGCACGCCGGTCGCGCTGTCGACGGCCGACGCGATGCGATCGCCGCCGCGCCCAATTCCGCGCAGGCCGTGCTCGGGTCCGAACAGCGCCGTGAGATGCACGCCAGGCGCGCGAAAGAGCAGGTCGATCGTGCTCGTGCCCTGCCGGTCTCGGCCACTGTGATTCGTGATCAGTCCGACGCGCTTGTCGCGAATGAGGTGCAGCGAGTCGGTGAGCAGCACTTCCACGCCCGGCGCGACGGCGCTCGTCTGCGCCCGCGCCGAGCCGGCCAGGAGGGCGCACGCGAGGGCGGCAAATGGAATCAGGCGCATGATTGAGAATACACCGAAAATTCAGTCTCGTGCTGTTGACTCGCCTGGTAAGATTCCACTCCTGCCGTCCGCTCGGCTTGCTCTCCCTCCCATCACGGTCGCCGCCTCATGATTCGCCTTCGAGCGCTCGTCTTCATCTCCGTGCTCATGTCGGCTTCCGCATCACCGGTCCTCGCGCAGAGCGGACCGCGGGGCACGCTTTTCATCGTCGGCGGAGGCCCGCAGCCCGACGCACACGTGCAGCAGTTCGTCGACTTGGCGGGAGGGCAGGGGACGGCGCGCATCGTCGTGTTCGCGATGGCGAGCTCGGATGGTTTGAAGAGCGGCGAGGAGAAAGCGGCCGATCTGCGCAAACTCGGCGCGACCGCCGTGAACGTGTGGGCGAATCACGATCAGGCGAACACGGACTCCGTCGCCCATTTGCTCGACGGCGCGACGGGGATTTGGTTCGGTGGCGGCGACCAGGTGCTGCTGGTCAAGGCGCTTCGCGGTACGAAGACAGAGGCGGCAATTCACGCGCGCTATCGCGCCGGTGCGGTCGTTGGCGCAACGTCGGCGGGTGCCGCGGTGATGTCGACGCCAATGATCACTGGCGAGGAGCGCAAGCGCGGCGGCGATCGCCCGCCGTCCGACT
>JALZAE010000150.1 GCA_030948535.1 Gemmatimonadota bacterium
CGGCGGCGGTGACAACCGTGGCGGGCGCGATGGCGGCCGTGGCGGTCGCGATGGCGGACGCGGCGGCGATCGTGAGGGATCGGATCTCGTCGAGAACGTGATCGCGATCAATCGCGTCGCCAAAGTCGTGAAGGGCGGACGGCGCTTCAGCTTCAACGCGCTCGTCGCGGTGGGCAACGGCGCCGGCCAGGTCGGCGTCGCGACGGGAAAGGCGAACGAAGTATCGGAAGCGGTGCGCAAGGCGGTCGACGCCGCGCGCCGCAACATGATGCACGTGCCGTTGACCGGATCCACCATTCCGCACGAGGTTGTTGGCGAGCATGGCGCGGGTCGCGTGCTGATGAAGCCGGCGGCGCCGGGCGCGGGTGTGATCGCGGGCGGCGCGGTGCGCGCCGTGCTCGAGTGCGCCGGCGTGAGCGACATTCTTACGAAGAGTCTCGGGTCGACGAACCCGCACAACATGGTGCGCGCGGCGCTGGACGGGCTGAAGCAGTTGACGACGGTCGAGCAGATCTCGCGCGAGCGCGAGATCGAGCCGGCGAGCCTGGGCTATCGGTCGCGCGCACGTACGAAGGAGACGCGCTAATGCCACGGACATTCGTTTGGCATCCATCGCGCGGGCCCAAGACGACGCTGAAGGATGTGGCGCCGGGCACCGGGCGCGTCCGCATCGAGCAGATCAAGAGCGGGATCAATCAGCCGCGCGTGCAGAAGCGCACGCTGGAAGCGATCGGGCTCAAGCACCACCAAGACATCGTGATCAAGCAGGACTCACCGGGCCTGCGCGGACAGATCAAGCGAGTGCGTCACCTGATAAGGGTGACCCCCGCCGAGGAGTAACAGCACGTGGCCAAGACTGAGAAAAGCGCGCCGGCCGAAGGGACCTCCCAACCGTCGCGGGGTAAGATCGGGCTCCACAACCTGTCGCCCGCGCCAGGCTCGACGAAGAACCGGAAGCGTCTCGGACGCGGACCGGGGTCGGGCACGGGCAAGACGTCAGGCAAGGGACACAAGGGCATCAAGGCGCGCTCGGGCCATCACGGTCCGGGCGGCGGCAAGCCGCAGTTCGAGGGCGGTCAGATGCCGCTCACGCGCCGGCTGCCGAAGCGTGGCTTCACCAATCCGTTCCGGGTCGAGAATCAGGTGGTATCGCTGGACGATCTCGATCGCATTCCCGAGGGAACCGACATCACCCACGAGTCATTACAGGCGGCAGGGCTGGTGAAGGGGCGGAAGGGCGTAGCGAAGCTGCTCGCGAACGGCACGTTGTCGCGGGCGATCACGGTTCGTGGCGTGAAGGTGAGCGCCGGGGTTCGCGCGCAGATCGAGGCGGCCGGCGGCCGCGTCGAGGCGTAACAGCGGTCCATTCGAGGGACATCGAGGCATATGGCGCAGCAACCAAACGCCGGCGCGGCGATCAATAACCTGATGAAGACGCCGGAGCTTCGGTCGAAGATCCTCTTCACCATGCTCTGCCTGCTCGTCTATCGCATCGGCGCGCACATCACGGTACCGGGTGTAGACGTGAACGCGCTGCTGGCGTTCTTCCAGAGCCAGGGACAACAGGGCTTCCTCGGACTGTACGATCTCTTCGTCGGCGGCGGACTGTCGCGGGCGACGATGTTCGCGCTCGGCATCATGCCGTACATCTCCTCGAGCATCATCTTCCAGCTCGCGGGCGGCATCATTCCGCAGGTCGAGAAGATGCAGAAGGATGAAGAAGGACGAAAGAAGATCACGCAGTGGACGCGCTACATGACCGTGTTCATCGCGGCGCTCCAAGGTTACGGCTTCGCGCTCTTCACCGAATCGCTGCAAGGCGCGGTGGCGAATCCGGGGTGGACCTTCCGCATCGAGATGACGCTGTTCCTCACGGCGGGCGCGATGTTCGTCATGTGGCTGGGCGAGCAGATCACCGAGCGCGGCGTCGGCAACGGCGCGTCGCTGCTGATCTTCTTCTCGATCGTCGAGCGCATCTGGCCGAGCATTGGCCAGACCTGGACCTTCCTCGGCACCGGCGCGATCAACATCGGCGCGCTGCTCGTGCTCTCGGTGATGATGGTGCTGGTGGTCGCGGCAACGATCGCGGTGACGGTGGCCGCACGGCGCGTGCAGATCCAGATCCCGCAGCGAACCATGGCGCGAGGGCGACAGCGAGAAGCGGCCAAGAACTTCATTCCGCTGCGCATGAATTCGGCGAACGTCATGCCGATCATCTTCGCGCAGACGGTCGTGGTCGTGCCGGCGACCATCGCGCAATTCAGCGGCAATCCAACCATGCAGCGCATGGCCGAATACTTCGCGCCGGGCTCGTGGCTGTATTTCCTGCTGATGGCCGTGCTGATCATCGTCTTCACCTACTTCTACACGTCGATCATCTTCAATCCGATCGACATCGCCGAGAATCTGAAGAAGCAGGGCGGTTTCATTCCCGGGATCAAGCCGGGCGCGAAGACCGCGGACTACATCGACACGATCGTCACGCGCATCACGCTGCCGGGCGCGATCTTCCTGGTGCTGATCGCGCTGCTCCCGGTGTACATCGCGGACCTCGCCAACGTCCCGTTCCGATTCGGCGGCACCTCGCTGCTGATCGTCGTGGGCGTCGGGCTCGACACGGTGCAGCAGCTGCAGCAGCATTTGCTTCTCCGCAAATACGACGGCTTCATGAAGAAGGGCCGCGTGCGCTTCCGTGGACGGCAGACGCAGGGGTTCTGACTGCAGGTGTTAGGTGTTAGGTGTTAGGTGTTAGGTGTTAGGTGCTAGGTGTTAGGTGTTAGGGCGCTGACATACCATGCTAGGCTTGAGGCTTGAGGCGGGAACGGGCACTATTGCTCGGCGCTTCAGGCCTCTGCCGTTTCCACTCTTCGATCATCGCGAATGAACATTCTGCTGCTGGGCGCGCCGGGTGCGGGGAAGGGGACGCAGGGAGAGCGCATCGCCGATCAGCTCAAGCTGCGGAAGATCGCGACGGGCGACGTGCTGCGCGCAGCGGTGCGTGCCGGGACCGAGCAGGGGCGCGCCGCAAAGGCGTTCATGGATCGCGGCGACCTGGTGCCCGATGCCGTGATCCTCGGCATCATGAAGGAGGCGCTGGCGGAGCCTGCATCGGCGAACGGCGTCATTCTCGACGGCGTCGTGCGGACGGTGCCACAAGCCGAGGGACTGCAGAAGGTGCTACAGCAGCTCGGCCGCACGCTGGACGTCGTGCTGATGCTCGACGTGGCCGACGACGAGATCGTGAAGCGCCTCGGCGGACGAACGGTGTGTGAGGTCTGCCAGACGCCGTACACGGGGCGGGAGCCGGGCACTCCGTGCGACAAGAACGACGGCGGCATGCTCGCGCGACGCAAGGACGACGACCCCGACGCGATTCGTACGCGCATGAAGGCGTTCCGTGAATCGACGGCGCCGGTGATTGCATGGTACATGGCGCGCACGCCCGGCGAGGGACGGACCGCCGCGGGCAACGCCGGCGCGGTCGGGCCCGACTCCCACAAGACCGCCGGACCGCGCTTCCTCACGATCGACGCGGCTGGTGAGCTAGATGACGTAACTCAGCGCATCATGCAGGCGCTCAAGTCATGATCCAGCTGAAGTCACCGCGCGAGATCGAAGTGATGGCGGAGGGCGGCCGCATCACGGCGGCCACGATCGCCATGCTGCGCACCGTGGTGAAGCCCGGCATGTCGACGCTCGATCTCGATGCGATCGCCGAGGAGTTCATCCGCGGTCACGACGGCGCGACGCCGGCGTTCAAAGGTCTCTATGGTTTTCCGGGAACACTGTGCACATCGATCAACAACGAGATCGTGCACGGCATCCCGTCGGCGAAGCGCGTGCTGCAGGACGGCGACCTCGTGTCCATCGACGTCGGCGTCGGCTACAAGGGACTGTTCACGGACTCCGCCGCGACGGTTCCCGTCGGCCGCGTCGACGCCGAGTCGGCCCGATTGCTCGCGGTGACAGTGGAAGCGTTGGAGGCGGGGATCTCGGCGGCGACGCTGGGCAACTACACAGGCGACATCGGCCTCGCGGTGCAGACGGTCGTCGAAGCGGCAGGCTTCAGTGTCGTGCGCGAGCTGGTCGGCCACGGCGTGGGAACGGCGATGCACGAGGAGCCGCAGGTCCCGAACTACGGCAAGCCGAAGCGAGGGACGAAGCTCGTCACGGGCCTGACCATTGCGATCGAGCCGATGGTGAACATCGGCACGCCGAAGACGCGCACCATGCCCGACCGCTGGACCATCGTCACCGCCGACGGCTCACGCAGCGCGCACTTTGAGCACACGGTGGCGATCGTGGAGAATGGGCCGAGAGTGCTGACGCGCGCGGCGTGAGCACGAGGTGCTCGATTTTAGGTGTTGAGGTGTTGAGGGGCTCGCACGTAGATCGCGACCTGGCCCTCAACACCTCAACACCTAGCACCTAACACCTGCTTCTCAAATCGCCTTCTCCACCAGCGCCACCACCCTCTCGGCGATCTCGTGGGTTTTGGCGACGAGTGATTGGGCCTCTTTCGCCAGCAGCTCGCCGGAAGTCTTGTCGCTCATGGCGGCAATGTTGATGCGGACGTTGTAGGCGGCGCCGCGGCAGGCAGCTTCGGCGAGAAGGGCGGCGACGCCGGCGTCGGAGACCGCGTTGCTGTTGCCACGGGCGGCGCACGCTTCGGCGAGCTCGACGACTTCGGCGCAGGCGCGCGCGGTTTCGAGTGGGACTTCCGACGCGCCCAGTAGGGCCCGGATGATCGCCGCGTCGCGGGCCGGGACGAGCTCGGCGGGCTCCTTCGGCATCTTGTAGGCGGCGGAGACCGCCGCGTACGACTGCGCATCGCGCTCGACGAGCGCCGACAGTCGCATGACGAGCTCCGCGG
>JALZAE010000090.1 GCA_030948535.1 Gemmatimonadota bacterium
CCCCCCCCCCCCCCCCCCCCCCCCCCCCCCCGGGGCGCCAAGCTGGTCGGCGCTCCAGCCCTCTGGCTCATGCCATTCCTAACCGATTTTTCGTTGCCGATCGAGTGGCTCGTCATCTTCCTTGCTGATCTGCGCAGCGCGAATCTGCAGCCGCAGTCGCTCGAGCTCCGTCCGCAGTCAATGCGACGATCGTCAGCTCCCGCACCAACGAAACTCCCGGCAGCTTGAAGTGTGAACGGGCACCAAAATGGCGACGTTGATGCCGAGCACGCTGTGGGTGTCTTGATTGCGCAGACGATGCAGTAGAAGTAGACGTACGCGGCCGGCAGCAGGTGGCCATCGTACCCGTTGGTCCAAAAACCAACCTTGGGATCGCCGAAAAATCCGCAGCGTCCCCCAGCCCCAAGCCCCACTCACGTTTCGCCCATGTCTCAACTGACCGACGCGCTGGTTTACTTCGCCGTGTTTCTGTTGTCGACCACGCTGCACGAAGCGGCACACGCGTGGGCGGCGATGCGGGGCGGAGATTTGACGGCGTATCATGGCGGGCAGGTGTCCCTGGACCCGACCGCGCACATCAAGCGCGAGCCGTTCGGAATGGTGATCTTGCCGCTGCTTACAGCGCTCGTCACAGGCTGGCCCATCGGTTACGCGAGCGCGCCTTTCGATCCGGACTGGGCGCGCCGCCATCCAAATCGCGCGGCGCTGATGGCACTCGCTGGTCCCGCGGCGAATCTGCTCCTCGTGTTGGTCGCCGCGGCGGCGATTCACGCCGGCATGGCGGCGAATCTGTTGCACGCGCCCGATCAGATCAGCTTCGGCCACATTACCGCGAGCCGCGCCGGCCGCGCGTGGGACAGCGCGGGCAAAATGATCGGCGCTTTTTTCTCCGTGAATCTGTTGCTGATGGCGTTCAACCTGCTACCGCTGCCGCCCTTGGACGGCAGCGGCGCGCTACCGCTCGTGCTGAGCCCGAAGGCGACACGGAGATATCAGGATTTCATCTGGAGCAATCCGGTGATCAGCTGGGTGGGAATGCTGATCGCGTGGCGGCTGTTCGATCTGATCTTCAATCCGATCTTCTTCGGCGCGGTACGGCTGCTCTATCCGAACATGTCCTACCACTAAGTCCGACGCTGCGATGACGGCTCTTGCGGATGACCGGGGCTTTCCGCAGCTACGACAAAGGCACACTGCAGCCGCAGAATTCCCCAGAAATCATGACGCAACTGCAGCCGCGGATTTCCGCGGATTTCCGCGGATGCACGCAGATAGCGCGAGCGTCGGAGCTCGCCGCGAGCGCGTCGTTCCAACTGGTAGTGTTTGCTGTAGTACAGGCATTCTCGACGGTGGCCCGTCGTTTCCTCGACCAGAGATCCGCGGCCGGCCTTGTCTTCTTGCTGCAGCGAGACGATCCGTCGCTGCTAGCTAGCGCGCGACTTGTGGATCATGCTCGCGGCGGCCTCGAGAAGACCGGCCCGGAGGCGATCGTCGCCCGCGCGAGCGGCCTTGGCCGCCGCCACGACGCGCTCTTCGTCCAGGGCAGTGAGCCGGGCGTACTTCATCCCGGAGAACTCATCGTAGTCGCGCATGCATCGTTGGCCGATGCGGCGCATCTCGGCATCGGAGTCGTGCGACAGCTTGCTGAACAACTGCACGATCGTGGGGCTCGTCATTTGATTCCTCTAGTGCTCGAAAAAGACGTCTCGGAATGCGACTCGGCCTCGCCACTACCGCGGTAGTCGCGAGGCCGAGTATGGAACCCGAGCGGTGGCCTAGCGGCCGAGCTTGACGACATTCTCGGCGGCGGGGCCCTTCTGTCCCTGAACCATGTCGAACTCGACGCGCTCCCCTTCGGCGAGCGACTTGAAGCCATCGCCCTGGATCGCGGAGTGATGGACGAAGCAGTCCTTCGCGCCGCCCTCAGGCGTGATGAAACCGAAACCCTTCGTGTCGTTGAACCACTTGACGGTGCCAGTCGTACGCATGCCGGTACTCCTGAAATGTGTGTGCTCGGAGCGCGATGAGGCGTGCGTACCGATTGGTGGGGTGCAGCGCTCGCGAAGCGGTGAACGACCCGGCTCTGACGTAAAAAAGGGTCCAAGCGATGAGCCAGGACCCTGGAAACTCGTCGGAAGCTGTTGCGCCGTGCGCACGATTCGCTGATATGAAGTTAGCGTCGTGGGCGTGGAATCACAATCAATTTCTTCGTGGCGCTCGTTGACCCGGTGCGCCCCCTAGAGTAGCCTTCGAGAGCGGGAGGCGCGGGTTGTTTCGCGCCGACGCCCCAGTGACGAGTAGGGGACCTGGATTTTACCGGGGACCCTTTTTCATATCCGCCCCACCCGCTGACCCGAGGAGCTTCAATGGCCCGAACGGATGCAATCGAACTGGAAGGACAGGTAACGGATGTACTCCCGAACACGACCTTTCGCGTGACGCTCGCGAACGGTCACGGCGTTCTCGCGACGCTCGCCGGTACCATGCGACGCTTCCGGATCCGTGTGCTCGCGGGCGACCGAGTAACGGTCGCGGTGTCACCGTACGATCTGTCGCGCGGCCGCATCACGTTCCGCCACAAGAACTGACGCTCGTCAGCTCCCGCGGCGCGCCCGGGTCACATCCCGCGGAGCGCGCTCGGCGGCAGCGGCACGCCGTTGGACGCGACGCCGAACATGAATTGGGGCGACCCATCGGCGAAGGTGTAGACGGCGCGGGACAGTAACGGATTCAGCCCGAGCATGCGCGGCATGCCGGCGCGCAGCTTGGGCGCGCCACGGTCGAGAAACTCCCCGATCGCCTCATCGGTTGGCTCGGTGAAGATGACCTGCACGAGCACCGGCCGACGCGCGCCGTGCGCGGTGAACTGAAATACCAACAGATGCTCGATCCCGGCCTCGCGGCGGCGTCGCATGAGCGCATGCAGCGTGGTGCGCAGCGCCGATGGCGCATCGTCGTCGAGCCGGGCGAACAATCCGATCGACGGCGACAGCGAGGTGAGCGACGCGCTGATGGTGAGAATGCTCAGCGGCTCGGTCGCGCGCATGATCGACTCGCGCGGCACCGTCCCGAAGAGCGTGCCGAGCTCGCCGATGAGTCGCTGGTCTTCGTGGTCGCGATAGCTCTTGTCGAAGGTGACCATGGCGCATCCGTCGGCCACGACCTCCGCCCGCAGCTCTCTGCCGCCGCGGATAGCGATGCGATCGCCTTCCTCGAAGATCTCGATGGTGCCGACGACGGCATACTCACCGTCGTCGAGCAGCCGGAGCTCCGC
>JALZAE010000212.1 GCA_030948535.1 Gemmatimonadota bacterium
GCTGAAGGCGGCCGGCACCCGCGCGCGCTCGGCATGCGCGGCCGCGACTTTTGGACGGACATCTGGGACATCATCGGCCCGGAAATCGATGGCGTGATGTCTCGCGGCGAGGCGACCTGGCACGAAAACCGTCTGGTGCCGATCGAGCGAAACGGCCGCCTCGAGGACGTCTACTGGACGTACGGGTACAGCCCGGTGCGCGACGACGATGGGTCGATCGCCGGAACGCTCGTCGTCTGCCAGGAAACAACTTCGCAGATGATGACGCAGGCGCTCCAGGCAGAGCGCGCACAGTTGCGAGAGCGGCTCGAGACAGCGATCGCAGCGGCGCGGATCGATGGCGCAACGCTCGCCGCGCTCAGCATGCGAGAACAGGACGTCTTGATGCGAATTGCCAAGGGCTACAGCAACAAGGAAATTGCGGGCGATCTCAAGCTGAGCGTGAAGACCATCGAGACCTATAAGAGCCGCATGGTCGAGAAGCTCGGTTTCAAGAGTCGCGTCGACATCGTCCGCTACGCGGCCCAAGCCGGGTGGCTCAGCGACGCCTGACGGCGCACCTACCAAATTTCTTCCGGCCGCTCACCGCCTTGCCGAGCTGCGCGTCGTACGAGACGGCTCGCCCCGCGCCCGATCGCCTTGCCGTAGACCTCCAGCTGAAAACCAATCGTCCTCGCCGCGTGGCCAACTCGCCCGCCGAGCCCGAGTCCGCGATGTTCAGCGCGCTCGCCGCCTTCCCACAGCCATTGCAATGGATCATTCGAGTCGGCGCGCAGCATCCGTGCGAGCGCGCCACGCCGCGTGTGATCCGGCAGCAGCCACATCCTCAGCAATTCTGCCCAGCTTTCACGCGCGAGTGCCCGCTGCTCTAGCAATGCGCGGCGAGGCTCCAGGAGCTCGAGATGCATCCGCACCGAGGCCGGCGGACGAAGGCGTGCCCGGATCTCCGGAGGCAACTGCGTGCCGAGCAGCACGCGGGCAAGAGCAACGGAGAGCGCGAGCGCGGCGCGGAGGTCGCTCGCATCGGCGAGGGCGATGGCCTCGCTCCAGTCGAGTGACGGATACACGGTGATGATGCGATCGACATCGACGATTCGATTGAGACGGTTGAAGGCATCGCGCGCGTTCTCCGTCACGATGTGCATCAACGCGTGCACCGGGCCCGGCACGCGGGCCACGGCGTCGCCACGAACCGCGCCGGCGAGAAATGCCAGCGGGTCGAGGGAGAAGGGCTCGCGCGACGCGGTGAGTCCCCAGTGGAGCTCGATCAACGGGCCCGCCGCGCGTTGCATCCGCAGATGGAAATGATGCTCACGATAGCCCTCTTCCGCGTGCTCCGAACCGGCGTGCAGATAGCGCTGCGCCGCAAGCGCGGCGACGGCCGTCTCGAGGTTGGCGCGCGGTATGAGCAAGTCGATGTCGCCAAACTCGCGCTCGACCGGCTCATCGTAGACCGTCGTCGCCAGCCCGGCGCCCTTGAGCACGACAGCCGGGACGTTGCTCCGCGCCAGCTGCCCCAGCACGAAATCGCGCTCCATCTGTAGAATCGTCGCCCGGCGGCGGAGGCCCCGCAGGGCCTCGCCGAGCGTGGCCGAGATGGCGGCGGGGAGCGCGTCAATCAGGTGCGCCCGTTCGAGGGTCGCCAGAGTGAGACCGAGCACGCTCTGCTGCGCCGCCTGAACGATGAAGCGATCGCACGCCGAGGGCTCGGCGAGGAGATCGACATCGCTCGGTGCGAGACTCGCGGCCGCATCGCGGCGGCACGCGGCCACCAATAGCGCCGTTCGGCGGTCCTGCTCCTTCATTACTCTTGTCTCCCTCTGCGCAGGCCATAGTATACCGCTGGCAACCGGGGGGCGGATACGACGCCTTTCCATGGCGTATTGCTTCCGCATTCAGTCGAGATCTCATGTCCTCTGTAGCCGGGTCGGATTTCGCCACGAAACCCGAACCGCAATCTCCGATGCAGCCCGCCGTGAAAGCGCCGATGATCCGTCTCATCCGCCGGCGCTCGGGGTGGCTGGCCATCGATCTCGCCGAGCTGTGGCGCTATCGCGGCGTGCTCGCGTTTCTGATTCGCCGCGACCTCAAGGTGCGCTACGCGCAGACGCTGCTCGGCGCCGCATGGGCCATCTTCCAGCCGGTCGCCCCGATGCTGGTGTTCACGGTGATCTTCGGCGTACTCGGCAAAATGCCGTCCGACGGCGTGCCGTACGCGCTGTTCGCGCTGAGCGGACTCGTCGCCTGGACCTATTTCTCTTCGGCGGTGCTGAGCGCGACGACGAGCCTCATCGCCAACCCGGAATTGGTGACCAAGGTCTACTTTCCGCGGTTGACGATTCCGCTCGCGTCGCTGCTCGCCGCGCTCGCCGACTTCGGCGTCGGACTCGGCGTGCTGCTGGTGCTCATGCTTGCCCGCGGCATTGTGCCCCGGCTCGAGGCGATCGTGCTCGTGCCGCTGCTCGTTGTGCTGATGGTCTCCGCGGCGTCGGGCGTGGGGTTCTGGCTTTCGGCGCTGGGCGCGCGCTACCGCGACGTGAAGCACGTGACGCCCGTACTGCTGCAATTGATGATGTTCGCGTCGCCGATCGTGTATCCGGTGTCGCTGCTGCCGGAGAAGTACCGCGCGCTCTACTCGCTCAATCCGATGGTCGGCATCGTGGATGGCCTGCGCGCCGCGCTCTTCGGCACCCGCATCGTCGAGCCGCGGTCTATCCTGATCTCGGTCGCGGTCAGCGCGGTGCTGCTCGTCTCGGGTGCGCTGTATTTCCGGCGCACCGAGCGGCTCTTCGCTGATTTCGTCTGAGCGAGGAGCGCGCCGCATGGCTCAAGTAGCGGTACGAACGGAGAAGCTCGCCAAGCGGTACACCATTGGCGGCACCGCCCCGCACGATTCGATTCGCGACATGCTGGTGAATGTCGCCACCGCTCCCGCGCGCGCCGTGCGGCGGCTGGGGGGCGCATCGCGCGAGTCGATGCCGAGCGACTCGGACGAGCGCACCTTCTGGGCGCTGCGCGATCTGTCATTCGAGGTGCGTGAGGGCGAGGTGCTCGGCATCATCGGTCGCAACGGCGCGGGCAAGAGCACGCTGCTCAAGATTCTCTGCGGCATCACCGAGCCGACGGACGGACAAGCCGAGGTGCGCGGCCAGATCGGATCGCTGCTCGAGGTGGGCACGGGATTCCACACCGATCTCACCGGGCGAGAGAACGTCTTTCTCAACGGCTCGATCCTCGGCATGCGGCGCGAGTACATCGCGCAGTGCTTCGACGAGATCGTGGCCTTCGCCGGCGTCGAGGAGTTCATCGACACGGCGATCAAATACTACTCGAGCGGGATGCGCGTGCGACTCGCCTTCGCGGTGGCGGCGCATTTGCAGCCGGAGATTCTCATCATCGACGAAGTGCTTTCCGTGGGCGACGCCGAGTTCCAGGAGAAATGCCTCGGCCGCATGGATGGCGTGGCGAAGAGCGGCCGCACGGTGCTCTTCGTGAGCCACCACATGCCGTCGGTGAAGCGGCTTTGCTCGCGCGTGCTCTGGATCGACGAGGGACGTCTGCGGATGGACGGTCCCGCGTCGGAGACGATCCACGCCTATCTCGCGCGTCCCGGCGAAGACGAGATCTCGGCCGAGATGGATTTGCGCGAATGGCCCAATCGTCACGGCCACGGCGTCGCCAAGTTCCTGCGTGCGAGGCTGCTGGACGAGCGCGGCCGGCCATCGCTCGTCGCGCGGCGCGGTCAGCCGCTGTCGCTCGAGCTGGAGATGCAGAGCAGGGTGCAACACACGATGCGCATGGATGTCACGATCGTCGCCGAGTCGGGCGCGAACGTGCTCTCGCTGTCCCACTACGACGCCGGGGTTGTCCCGGGCGTGCTGCGCGGCACCTTCATGGTGACGTGCAACATCGCGTCGCTGCCGCTCGCCGCTGGACGCTACCACTTTCGCGTCGTCGCGATGTCGGAGCGCGAGCACATCCACGATTCGGTCGACGACGTATTGCCGTTCGTCGTCGAGGACGCGGTGGACTCGCCGCGTCCCTTCCAGACGTCGGCCGCGAACGGCTATGTGGTGTCACCGAGCGAGTGGATCATCACCAGAACCGGCGAAGCGTCGGCGTAGGCCGGGCCGCCTTCGAGCTACATACCCTGACTGAGGAGCGCGTGAATGGAGTCGAGTGAGCGGCGGTATCGCGCGAACGATGAGGAGTGCGCCGCCAAGGTGATCGATGGCGAAGCGATGATCATCAACCTGCTGAACGGGACGTATTACAGTCTCGACAAGACGGGAGGAGCGATCTGGGAGCTCGTCGCCGACGGGCTGACGATGCCGGAGATCGTGAGCAGCATCACCGAGCGCTACGCCGTGGACGACGACCGTGCGCGCGCCGACGCCGAGCGCCTCATCGCCGAGTTGCTGAGCGAGCGTCTCCTCGTGCCGCTGAATGGAAGCGCGCCCGCGCCGCGTGCCCCGGCAGTGTCCACGAACGACGCGTCACGGCTCGCGTACGAGGCGCCCTCACTCACGACGTACAAGGACATGGCCGACCTCCTCGCGCTCGACCCGCCGATGCCGCAGCTCGGCGATATCGTGTGGACCGATCCCGGCGCCGGCGGCGCCCGCCCCGCGTGAATCTGATGACCGCGAGCGCGCCGGCGGCGCCGGCGGCGCGCGAGCTCGAGCGCTCGGACGCGTACGATCAAGTGCGCGACGCGTTCGATGTGGCGTTGCGTGCGCGGCCCGACCTCGTGCGCGAATCGTTCTTCACGTTCGGTGGGCGTCGCGTGAGGATGCGAGTCGTCGGGCCCGAGCTCTTCGCGCATCTCACGGCGCCATTCGCGCATCTGCGCGCCGAGCGCGACGGCGATCCATCGCTCTCGCTCGAGGTCGACGTGTGGGACGAGCGCGCGTGCCACGTGCCGTATCCAGCCAAGAGCGACCGCGATGCCACCGAGACCGCGTGGCCGTCGGGCAGCGGACTGCTTGCCGTGTCGCGCGCCGCGCGCTACGTGCGGTACGATTGCAGCTCGTGGGTCACCTGGATCGATCGCGGTGCGCGCCGCATGATCGGTTGGCGCGCGAACGCCGACCGGCTCTCGATGCACGAGCGCACGCGGCCCCTCCCCTTTCTGCTTCCGCTCTGGTACGCGGTCATCGGCGTGCAGGTGATCCACGCGGGCCTCGTCG
>JALZAE010000099.1 GCA_030948535.1 Gemmatimonadota bacterium
GATCAACGACGTGCTCAACTTCGCAAAGCTCGAGGCCGGCCGGGTGACGGTGGACATGGGCGATGTCGCGGTCGACGGGCTGCTGTCCGGCGCCGTGGAGATGGTGCGGCCCCAGCTCGCGGCCAAAAAGCTCGCCTACACGTATCACGGCGGCGATCCGCTCGTGCGCGCCCGCGCGGACGCCGAGCGCGCGATGCAGATCATTCTCAATCTGCTCACGAACGCCGTGAAGTTCACCGAGGGTGGTGGGAGCGTGTCGCTGGAGTGGGAAGCGACGGACGACGAAGTGCTCGTCCGCGTCCGCGATACGGGCATCGGCATTCCGGAAGAAAAGCTCGGCAACATCTTCGAGCCCTTCATGCAGGTCGCGTCGGGCAACAGCGCGGTGCGCGAAGGGGTCGGCCTCGGCTTGGCGATCAGCCGGGACCTGGCGCGGCTCATGGGTGGCGATCTCGATGTGGCGAGCGAGGCCGGCAAGGGGTCCGTGTTCACGCTGCGCCTGAAGCGCGCGGAGAGCGCTGCGGCGAGCTGAGTAGGACCGTGGTTATCGGCGTCAGGTACGGCGTCGATACTCCCAGCAGGCTATTGCTTCGTTCTCGAACGCCGGGATGCGCGATGACTTCGGGAGTTCCACGGTTCATGCCGGAACAGGGCTCGCACTGGGACGAGCTCGCGCTCGACCGTCTGAGGCGCTTCGGCGGTGACGGCGAAGTGCGGGAGCTGCTGTCGCGCTTCACGGTGGACATCCCGACGCAGCTCACGGCCGCGCGCGAGGCGCTGTCACAAGGCGATGCCGCGGCGGTGGGCCGGTCGGCGCGGGCATTGCGCTCCAGCGCGACGCAGCTTGGCGCGGCAAGCATGGCCGAACTGGCCGGCGAGATCGAGGAGATCACCTGTTGCGGCACGCTGCACGGCGTACGCGGCGCGTTGGACGAGTTGTCGCGCCAATTCGAGCGCTTTGTAACCTGGATCGACGATCGAGGGACCCGATAAGAAGAACGGTACGGCCTTTGCTTTATACCGAGCCGTAAACGGGACCTGACCTCAAATCTGAAATCGGGGGCGACAATGCTGGAACTACTCGCGGTGGTGCTGGTCGTGCTCTGGCTGCTCGGCTTTGTGGTTCTCCATGTCGGCGGCGGACTGATTCATCTCCTGCTCGTACTCGCGGTGATCGTGGTCGTGTACCGTCTCGTCACGGGACGCCGACCCGTCGTGTAACCACGACGACTGCTTCTTGATGAAATGCGCACGGGGCGGCCTTCGGGTCGCCCCGTGTCGCATCCGGGTGTGTTGCGGCGCCCCATGGCGGCGGCGACATTCGGAGATCTCGTGATTCCTCCTGGAGCCGTCATGATTCGTCGTGCTTTGGTCGTCCTCGCCTGCACGCTGTCGCTGTCCGCGGATGTCGCTCGCGCGCAGCAGGCGCCCGATTCTGCGTTCAACAAATCCGAAGTGATGATCCCGACGCGCGACGGGGTGAGGCTGCACACGACCATTTTCGTTCCGAAGAATCAGCGCGGGCCGCTCCCGTTCATCTTCATGCGCACGCCGTACGGCATCGATGGCGCGGCCAACAACTTCCGCTTCTACATGAAGGAGCTGGCCGACGAGGGATACATCTTCGTCTTTCAGGACTGTCGCGGCCGCTACGGATCCGAGGGAACGTTCGTGATGCAGCGGCCGCCGCGGACGGATCGCGCCAACCCGAAGAGCATCGACGAGTCGAGCGACGCCTACGACTCCGTCGATTGGTTGATCAAGAACGTGCCGAGCAACAACGGCCGCGTCGGAATGCTCGGCATCTCCTATCCGGGATGGCTGACCGCGATGGCGATGCTCGATCCGCATCCGGGGCTCAAAGCTGTGTCTCCCCAGGCGTCCCCCGCTGACATGTACATGGGCGACGACTTCCATCACCAGGGCGCCTTCCGGCTCAGCTATGGCTTCGAGTACGCGACGATGATGGAGACGTCGAAGGAAAACGAGAACTTTTCCTTCGACAAATACGATACCTACGAGTGGTATCTCGGGCTCGGCCCGCTGTCCAACGTCGACTCCAAGTATCTGCACGGAAAGATCCCGACCTGGAACGACTTCAAATCGCACCCGGACTACGATGGGTTCTGGAAGCGCCAGGCGATCTCGCCCTATCTCACGCACGTGACTGTTCCGACGCTGAACGTCGCGGGCTGGTGGGATCAGGAGGACTTCTACGGGCCGGTCCGCATCTACGAGGAGCTGGAGAAGCACGACACGCAGCACCTCAACTATCTCGTCGTGGGCCCGTGGAATCACGGCGGATGGGCCGCGCCCGAAGGACGAAAACTCGGCAACATCGATTTCGGCGCGCCGACGTCGCTCTGGTTCAGGCAGAACGTGCAAGCGCCGTTCTTCGCCTTCTATCTCAAGGACAAGGGCACGCTCGATCTTCCCGAGGCGCTCGTGTTCGAGTCGGGCTCGAACAGCTGGCGCCGCTACGACGCCTGGCCGCCGAAGCGCGATGTCACCAACAAAAAGCTCTACTTCCAGCCGCACGGTGCGCTGTCGTTCGATCCGCCGAAGGAGTCCGCCGAATCGTTCGACGCGTATGTGTCTGATCCGGCGCACCCGGTGCCATATCGCGCGCGTCCGATTCAGGCGACGTATCTGCCGAGTGGATCCGGATGGTACACATGGCTGACCGAGGATCAGCGCTTCGTCGACAATCGGCCCGACGTGTTGAGCTGGAAGACCGAGCCGCTGGCAGAGGACGTCGTCATCGCCGGCGATGTGGTAGGCGACCTATTCGCCGCGATCACGGGCTCCGATGCGGATTGGATCGTCAAGCTGATCGACGTCTATCCCGAGGATGTCACGGGCGATCCGAAGATGGGCGGCTACGAGTTCATGATCGCGAACGATGTGCTGCGCGGCCGTTACGCGGCGGGATTCGACACGCCTCGGCCGATCGAGCCGGGCAAGGTCACGCAGTTCAAGGTCGACATGCACACCCAGAGCTACCGCTTCAAGAAAGGGCACCGGATCATGGTGCAGGTCCAGAGCTCGTGGTTCCCGCTCATCGATCGCAATCCGCAGACCTTCGTGCCCAACATCTTCAACGCCAAGGCGAGCGACTTTCGGACATCGATGCAAAGGGTGTTCAGGTCGAAGCAGTACCCGTCGGGGGTGAGCGTGCAGGTGGTCGGGGGGCAGCTGCCGTAAGCGAGAGCGTCCGCCACGCGCAGCGGCTATTTCTTGTGTCGCTTCCACGCGAACACGATCGCCGCCACGACGATCGCCGCGAGCAACACGATGAGACTCGTCCGTCCTATCAGTTTCTCGAGCCGCGGGAGATTCTGTCCGAACAGGTAGCCGATCGCGCCGAAGGCGATCGACCAGGTAATGCCGCCGAGCGCGTTGTAGAGTGTGAACCGCGCGAAGCTCATCTCCGAAACGCCGGCGAGAATGCCGACGACGATTCTCAACAGCGCGATGAATCGCGCGAGAAATACCGTTTTTGCCCCGTGACTGTCGTAAAATTTTCGCGCTTTCTTGAGCCGCTCTTCGGTCAGCCCAACCCAGCGTCCGTGGCGTCGCACCAGCGCCACGCCGCCGGTGCGACCGATCCAGAAGCCGCCGCTTCCGCCGAAGATGGTGCCGATGCTCGAGGCGATGATCACGCCTGCGATCGCAAGCCGTCCCTGCGCGGCGAACGCCGACGCGGTGATCAGCGCGGCCTCGCCGGGCAACGGAACGCCGAAGCCCTCGAGCATCACGACCAGCGCGACGATCCAGTAGCCGTGGGCAGTGACCAGGTGCTGTAGCGTCTCGGACATTGTTACCCGTGGAAATGAGCGACCATCGCTCGACCCCTGAGGAGATACTGTCTTTCACCTCGATCCGACGCCATGGCGCGACATGGCGTTGCGATCAATATTGACGGCATGCGTCGCCATTGGCTCGTTCGCACGGTTACCGCCGTATTGGCGGTTTGGTTCGCGGTGAAGGTGGCCGAGCCGGTCACTCTGCACGCGTGCCCGGTGCATGACGGGATCACGGCGAGCGCGAATCCCTCCGGCGCGCACGGCGACACGCACGCGACCATGCAGGAGCATGGCGCACCGGCGCACAGTGAGAACCCCGGCGCCTCGCATCAGTGCCAGTGCCTGAGCGATTGCGCGGCGTCGATAGCCGCGGCGACCGTTCCCGCGCGCGTCTCGATCGATTTCGCGGCGATCGCTCGCGCGCCGCGTATGGCGCCTGCGACGGCGGTCACGCTGCCTGCCGCGCGCGCTCGCTTCACGCTCCCCTTCGCGAACGGACCACCCGCTTCGCTTTTCGCGTAGCGCGCCTCAGGCTTCGCGCCTGACGTAGCCGCGCACGCGCCGCTCGCCCTCGCGCTCGCCCACGCACGTGCTCGCCTTCGGCGCACGTCTGCGTGACGAGCCTGCACCGCACGGTGACGCTTCAGGAGCCACGATCCATGTTCTCATCGACCAAGTACCTATGCGCGCTCATTCTTTCGCTCGCGGTCGCCATCCCGCTCGCGGCTCAGCAAGCGCCCGCCCGTGACCGCGCGGCGCTGCGCACCAACTGTCACGATTCGTTGCAGACTCGCGGCGATACGGCCTCATCGGCGATGGCGCGCTGCATGGCGCGGCTCAAGGAAGTGACCGTCGTCGCGACGCCGGCGAATCGTGCCGAGCCCCTGAGCGCGGTGAGCGTTCCGATCTCGGTAATCGAACGCACCTTCGCACAGGACACTTGGGATCTGCTCCGGCAGGCAGCCGGTGTGGAAATTCATCTGCAGGGACAGGGTCCCGGCTTCGCGTCGGACGCTTCGGTGCGCGGCTTCAGCTCCGATCACTCGACCGATCTCGCGCTGTGGATCGACGGCGTGCCAGTGAATGAGCCGGCGAACGGGCATGCGGAGGGCTACAACGACTTCAGCGTGCTATTCCCTCAGGCGGTCCGCGACATCGACGTCATCAAGGGACCGACGAGCGCCTTGTTCGGAAATTTTGCGCTGGCGGGTGTCGTCAACGTCCGAACGCTCGAGCGGATGACCGGCACGCGCGCCGAGTTTTCCGGCGGATCGTTCGGGCATACAGACGGCGCGGTGCTATCCGGTTTCGACCACGGCGCGCGCGGCGGCGGAGTATTCGGCATTCGGGGAGAGCACGAATCTGGGTGGCGGCCGAATAGCGGCTACGATGTGGCGCAGGCGCATGCGCGTGTGTTGCACGATCTCACGAGCGCGGCCGCGATCGATGCCGGGGCCGAGCTGCACGGCGCGCGATGGAATTCGCCTGGATATCTGAGCGAAACCGAGTTCGCGAGCCGGCAGTTCGACATCGTCTCGAATTCAACCGACCGTGGATTCAAGCGCCGGGCGCAGGAACGCGTCAGTTTGCGCGTGCTCACTGGCAGCACGCTGTGGCGCACCACGCTGTACTCGACGCAGTCACGCTGGCAGCTCTATCTGACCATTCCGCCGGAAGGTGGCGTATTCGAGGGCTCGGGAAGCCAGACCGAGGAAGAGGACTCGCGCTACGGATTCGGTCTCACCAGCGCCGCGACGTGGGCATTCCCGGGCGTCGAGTTGACGACCGGCGTCGAAGGCCGATGGGACCAGGCACGCTACGAGAATTGGTTCACTACCAATCGCGTCCGGGATTCTTCGGCGGCGCTGGTCACCGCCCGACAGCTCTCGGGCGCCGCGTTCCTGCAGGGCAAAGCGGACGTCGGCGCGCAACTCACGCTGACGGCGGGTGCACGCCTTGAGCAACTCGGAACGCGCGCCGCGGCGGATGGCGCGACATCGCTGAGCGGCACGCACGGTGTGTTCTCGCCGAAGGTCGGAGCGCTGTATCGCGTGGGAGGCGGCGTCGCGGCCTACACGAATCTCTCGCGGGGATATCGCCAGACCGATGGCGTGATCCTGGATCCTTCGCTCGGATTCGTGACGGCCTGGGCGTACGAGGGCGGCATCAAGATCGACCGTGGGGGCACGTCGCTTTCGGCGGCGCTGTTTCGGATGGACGTGGACAATGAGCAGAGCTTCAATCCGCTCACCCGGGGATCCACCAGCGGCGGCGCTAGCCGCCGTCAGGGACTGGAGCTGGAGGCGCACGCCACCTTACCGGGCGATGCGTCGCTGTCGACGAGCTGGACGTTCAACGACGCACGCTACACACGGCGCGTTGATTCGAGCGAAGATCCTGACGGCGACCCGGTCGTGCTGTCGGGGCAGCGTGTGTACAACACCGCGAAGTACATCGGCGCTGCTGCACTCGAGGTCGCGCCGATCGCGGCCGTATGGAACGTGCGCGTCGCCGGCAGCTGGATCGGACCGTACTCTCCGTTCGACGAGCCGGGCGTGGTGCTTCCGGGCTACGCGCTCGCGTACGCCAGCGCAGGAATGCGCGTTGGCGTGGCGAGCCTCGACGTCGGCGTGCGCAACGCGTTCGACCGCGCGTATCCAGAGGTGGTTGCCAGCCACGTCGTCGCGCCGGGACAGCCGCGAAGTCTGTACGCCCGCATCCGGTATTCGTTCTAGGTCTCCGCGGGATGGCGGTTGATCCCCAACGGCTTTGCGACCAGACTTCTCGACGGTCTCGGTGAGGTGTCCGCACCAATCCGATGGCCGGGTTTTCGTCGTACGTGGGCCGCGTCGCGGCCGACAAGCGGATCAACAAGTGCTTCGCCGCCACCGCCGCGGACCCGGCGCGTCTCGCCGCGTTCAAGGGCAAGCTCGTCGATCAGATCAGCGAAGCGTCGGGTGGACCGTGCAAGTACACCGGCAAGGACATGAAGAGCGCGCACGCCGGGATGAAGATCACGACGGCCGAGTTCAACGCGCTGGTCGGCGATCTGCAGGCGTCACGGCAAGCTCGTCTATCTCACCGGCAACGATGTCGTGTTGCTCGCGTCGCCGGTGTGGATGCCGCTCGCGTGGGCGTGCGTGATCGTCGAGATCGGATATCCGACGCTGCGGCGCCAATTCTGCGCGCTCTACATCCCGCTCGGGGAGTTCGCGATGTTCCTCGCGATCATTCCGGTGGTCGCGCACGCGTTGTCAAACGAAGAGCGGCGTACGGCCCGTACGCTAGAGGCGGGTGGACTCTTCGCTCTTGCGATCGCCGGTGGGTACGCAACTGCGTACCTCCTGTTGGAGATCAGATAACAACGAAGTGGCAGATGTCAGACGTCAGATGTCAGATGCACGCAGCCGAAGATCGTTTTCAGTACGTTGCGCTGTCACCGACATCACCTTCTGACATCTAACATCCGATCTCTTGCGCTACATCGGCAACAAGACGAAGCTGCTGCCCTTCATCGCCGATCGACTGAAAACTTGCGGAATCACGTCCGGGCGCGCGCTGGATGCTTTCGCTGGGACGGCGGCGGTCGGAAGTTTTCTGAAAGGGCAGGGCTTCGCGGTGCAGGCGTGCGACGTGATGACGTACAGCTACGTCTTCCAGCGCGCGTACCTCGAGGCCGACCGCTATCCGCAGTTTCGCGCGCTGCGCGGCGACCGCGAGTTGGAGCTGGCGCGCGCGCGCCTGGATTTCGCCGAGCGCGCGGAAGAGCGCATGAATGGCGCGCCAGCGGCGGCGAAAGCGCTCTCGGGCATCCTCCTCTTTCTCGACACATTTCTGGACGCCGAGCGCGGCTTCATCAGCCGCGAGTTTTCGGCCGAGAATGCGGAGAGCGGCCGGATGTATTTCACGCGCGCCAATGCCGGCCGCATCGATGCCATTCGGCGACGGCTGCACGAGTGGCACGCCGGTGAGCACATCACCGGCGATGAATTTCATCTGCTGCTCGCGGCGCTGATCGAGAGCGCCGACAGCGTCGCCAACACGACCGGGGTTTACGCGGCGTTCGTGAAGAGCTGGCAGAGCAACGCGCGGCGCGAGCTGCGGCTCAAGGTGCCGGCGGTGGTTCCGCGGCAGGGTGCGCGCTGCCGGGCGCACTTGGCGAACGTGTTCGACATCGTCGAAAAGGTCGGTCCGCTCGACTTGCTCTACCTCGATCCGCCGTACAACACGCGCCAGTACAGCGGCTACTATCACATCCCGGAATTGATCGCGCGCGGGTGGCTCGAGGGCGCGGTGGCGCTGCGAGGTAAGACCGGTCTCATACCGGCCGCGGCTGACCAGCGCAGCGACTGGTCCTCGCGCGCGCGCTGTGCGCCCGCGCTGGAGGCGCTCCTGGCGAAGGCCGACGCGCGGCACGTGATGCTGAGCTACAACAACGAGGGCATCATCCCGCCCGACGCGATCCGGCGAGCCCTCAAAGCCTATGGCCGCGCTCATACTTACCGCTGCTTCAGCCGACACTATACACGGTATCGAGCGGACGATCGGAACTACACCGCCGACCGCACCGTCGAGTATTTGCACTACATAGCCAAATAACAGACGTCAGATGGCAGATGTCAGATGTCAGTGACTGCACTGAGCACTCAAACTGTCCGGCTGCCGCTCTGCCATCCGAGATCTCCACAACACGCAAATGTCCGAATCCGCGCCGGCAACTTCGCTCGACATATTTGTCGCTCGCCAACCCATCTTCGATGCACAAGATCGGGTGGCGGGCTACGAGCTGTTATATCGGCGCAGCGGTGAGGCGACGCGCGCGGATGGATTGAGCAGCCTGCAGATGTCCTCCGAAGTGTTGATCCACGCCATGATCGGCATCGGGATGGAAAAGATCTGCGGCAGCGCGCCGGCGTTCCTGAACTTCACGCGCGAGCAGCTCCTCGAAGGCACCTACGAGCTGATCGATCCGAATGCGTGCGTGATCGAGTTTCTCGAGAGCGTGCCCGCGGACCCGGAGGTCCTGGCCGCGGCGCAGAAGCTGAAAGCAAAGGGCTATACCATCGCGCTCGATGATTTCGCGACGGGCGAGAATCAGGTGCCGCTCATTCCGTACGCGAGCATCATTAAGATCGACGTTTTGAATCGCCCGATGGAGCATCTCGAAGCGCAGGTCGCGTCGCTCAAGCCATTCGGGAGGCGCCTGCTCGCCGAGCGCGTCGAGACCGTCGAGGTGCACAAGCAATGCAAGGCGATGGGGTTCACGCTTTTCCAGGGCTACTACTATAGCCGCCCCGAGACGATCTCGAAGAAGGAGATTCCGGTCGGGCAGGTGAGCGTCATTCGCTTGATGAACTTGCTCCAGAGCGTGAACGCGAACGATCGCAAGATCGTCGAGACGTTCCAGGCCGACATCGCGCTCAGCTACAAGCTGCTGCGCATCGTCAACTCGGCCAGCTTCGGCGGACGGGGAATCGAGTCGATCCAGCACGCGATGCTGCTCGTCGGGCGGCAGTCGCTGCACCGCTGGCTCTCGCTGCTGCTCGTGTCGTCGCTGGCGATCACCACCGGGATGGATCAGGAATTGGCGCACGTCGCGATTCGGCGCGCGCGCATGTGCGAGCTGCTCGGCGAAGCGAGCGGACAGCGGTCGATGACCGGCGCGCTCTTTCTCGTCGGGCTCTTCTCCAAGCTCGACGCGCTGTTGCGCATTCCCATGGACGAGATCCTCAGCCGCCTCGATTTGGCGGACGAGGTGCGCTCGGCGCTGCTCGACCGGTCGGGACCCTACGCGGGCGCGCTAGAGCTCGTGGAGGGATACGAGAGCGGCGATTGGGAGTTGGTGACGCGCGTGGCGCAGACGATGAAGGTCGACGCGCTGCAGGTGCCGTCGCTCTATCTCGATTCGCTGACCTGGGCCTACGATCGCATGAAGGCCGCGAACGACTGACGCCGGGCTCGTCTGTTTCTGATGGCGCGATGGGTGTCGAACCGGTATCGTGTAGCTCCCACCATCCTCGAGCCGCTCGAATGCAAGCCGCCAACGACCCGGCCATGCTCTGGGTCGTCATGTTCGCCGCGCTGTCGGCGATCGCCACCAGTGCTGCCGCGCTCTTCTCCGCACGCTCCGCGCGCGAGTCGCGGCACGCGGCTGACGCGACGCGCAACGCGCTGATCGACGCCGAGTCCGATGCGCGGCGCCGCGCGACGCTCGAGCAGCTGCGCGGTCTGGAACGCCGGTCGCTTCCGGTGTGGCGCGCGAAGATCGATCCCGAGATCATCGTTGCGGATGTGGAGCGCGGCGAGCCGTATTCCGCCTTCACCGCCAACTTCCTCGCGTATCTCAACGCGCTCGACCTCCATGCATTCGCCGTCCGCTGCCGCATGGTCGACCGGGACTTGTCGGATCAGTATCTGCGCGATCTCGTCCCTTCCGCGCCGACGCTGCTCGCGGTGATCACCGGAATGCGCGCGGCCGCGCAGGACGCCGGCATGTACAGCGAGCTCGAGCTCTACCTGCGGCATCTCCGAACGGAATTCCCGATGGCCGCCAAGCCGGTCATCGAGCGCGAGCGGACGGCGCGTCCAACGTCGGATGGAATGACGCGCGGGCCGCGAGTATCGAGCCCAGACGGCGTGCACGCACTCCCGCTACCTTTTCGCCGGCCGGCGTCGGCAGACGCGACACGCAAGTCCGACTAACGCTCCAGGGAAAAAACGCGATGAAGCTGTACACCTATCTCAACTATGGCGGCAATTGCCGTCAAGCGTTCGAATTTTACGCCGAGCATCTGGGCGGGAAGATCACGATGCTCACGACGCACGGCGAGCAGCCGGATGCGAGCAAGGTTCCGCCAAACTGGAAAGATGCCGTGCTCCACGCGCGCATCGAGTTGGGGGAGACGACCGTCCTCGGCGCGGACATTCCGCCGGAGCGCTTTCAGCCGATGCGCAGCGCGTATCTCACCCTGATGGTGGACAGCGTCGCGGAGGGGGAGCGGATTTATGCGATGCTTCGTGAAGGCGGAGAGATCTTCATGCCGATGGAAGAAACGTTCTTTGCCATTCGCTTCGCGATGTTGAGAGACCGCTTCGGCACGTCGTGGATGCTGATGCACGAGCGACCGAAGGCGTAGACGCGCCTCGCGCGCCGCTACCTTTCGTGGGCCTTAGCTCGCGCTGCCTCGAGGACGCCTACGGCGCGCGGTGCGCTTGACGGTCTTCTTTGCTCCTGTCGCGGCCTTTCCCTTCGGACGAGCTTGGAGATCGGCTGGCGCCATGCACCGCCACGCCTCGGCGATGAGCACCTTGAGATCCGCGACGCTCACCGCATCGAGCCGCACGAGCACCGCGGGGAACCCGGCATAGTGCGGCTCGGTGAAAAACTTCATCGGCTCCGCTGCCAGCATCAGATCCCTCTGCGCGAGATTGGCCACGCGCACCGCGAGCACGCCGGGATTCGCCACGCGCGGCTTCTTCGGATCGATGCGCTCCATCCACACCCAGACGAATCCTTTGAGCTTCCCCTTGGTCGGGACCGAGAAGGCAAAGCCTGTGGGCACCTGCTCGGCTGCTGGCATCGACAAAGCGATTCGTCGAACGTCAGCCTGCGTCGCCATTGTGTTGGGTCGCTAGATAGTTAGAGGCACGAGTCGAGCGCGTGAATGATGCACGAGAGGGTGTGATTGCGCGACAATCGACGCGTCAACCACACCCCACCCCCCACACCCAACACCCGCCCCTCAGCCTTTCGGCAACGGTGTCGCGGGCGGCGCGACGACCTTCGGCGCCTCGGGCATGTCCGCCACTGAGAGCGGCACGACAAACGGGAGGAAGATCGAAATCCGCCGGTTGGACGGATTGAGCGGGTTGTCCTGATCCCGCAGTTGCCGATCCGCCCAGCCGCGAACTTCCTCGATGCGCGTCGGCTTCACCCCTTTGTTCACGAGCAAGCGTCGCGCGGCGTTGGCGCGGTCGACCGACAGCTCGAAGTTCGAGTAGCCCGCCGAGTCGAGCGGCGCCGAGTCGGTGTGGCCTTCGATCACCAGCGGGTTGTCGAGCGCGATGAGCTCTTCAGCGATCATCTCCAAGGCACGCTGCGCGCGCGGCCGCATCACAGCCGAGCCTGACGAGAAAAAGTGATCGCCCTTCTCCGCCTCGAGCAGCTCGATGCGGAGGCCGGCGTCGGTGACGACGATCTCCACCTGCGCGCCGAGTCCGCCGAGGCCGTTCGACTGCTCCTTGAGCTTCGCCTTGAGCTTGCCACTCACTTCATCGAACTGCCGCTCCTGAAACGCACGGCTGGCGAGTCGGATCGACTGCGACATCTGCACGCTCGCCGGCGAGCTGCCCGAGCTCAGCGGACTCTTGCCGCCCGAGTATCCCTTTTTATAGCCGATGGGATTCGAGAAGTAGCCCTCGACGGCGTTCTTGAGCTTCTGGTCCATGCCGAGGATCCACATGACCATGAAGAACGCCATCATTGCCGTCACGAAGTCGGCGTAGGCGACCTTCCACGATCCGCCGTGGTGTCCGCCGTGTCCTTTCACCTTCTTCTTGATGACGATGATCTTGCGCTTGTTGTCGCGCGCCGCGGTACCCACTTACGCCGCCTTCTTACGCGTCAGCGCTTCGAGCTCGGAGAACGACGGGCGATCGATCGGCTCGATGTTGCGGCGGGCGAACTCGACGCTCGTCATCGGCGAGTCGCCGCGCGAGAAGGAGAGCAGGGCAGTGCGGATACACATCATGTAGGCGTGCTCGGAGCGGATCTTGGCCTCGATCGCGTTGGCCATCGGTCCGATCATGCCGTACGACAGAAGAATGCCGAGGAAGGTGCCGACGAGCGCGGCGGCGACCTTCTCGCCGATCTCGGTCGCCGTGCCGCTGATCGAGCCCATCGTGATGATGACGCCGAGCACGGCCGCAACGATGCCGAATCCAGGCATGGCGTCGCCCACACGCGTGAGCGCGGTCGGGACGGCCATCGCTTCGTCGTGGCTCTTCTCGAGGTCGAGATCCAGGATCTCGGCCAGGTGATGATCCTCGACTGTGCCGGTGAGCAGCACCTTGAGCGTATCGCACAGAAAGGAGACCGCGTGGTGCTGCTTCATGAAGAGCGGGTACTTCTTGAACATGTCGCTCTTGTGCGGGTCTTCAATGTGCGACTCGAGTCCGACGAGGCCGTTCTTGCGGGCCGTCTGAAAGACCGAGTACAGTACCTGCAACAGCTCACCGTATGCCTTCTCGTTGAATGCGTTCGGCTTCAGCAAGCCGATCGATTCCTTGAAGACGCCCTTGATGACGCTTACCGGGTTGGCGACGATCATGGCGCCGAGTCCGGCACCACCAATGATCAAAAACTCGTTCACCTGGATCAGCACGGCCAATTGGCCGTGATGCATGGTGTAGCCGAGTATGATGCTCCCGAAAACGACGACGAGTCCGATGGCGAAAAACACGCGCGTATCCTGTTGGCGTATGTGTCGAAAGGGCGTCCCTGCCCTCGCCTTTGAGTATCGGCGCATCGTGCCCACTTCTTCAGGCGACCGGCTCTGATGACGGACAGCACCGCAAACGCGGTCCGCGACGGACTCATCGCGGGGTTAGCCCATGCCCTCAGCAATCGCATCTCGACGATCAGCGTCGTGGCGCAGACGCTCGAGCTCGGCGACAGCGACCACGCGGCCCTCAGTGATATGCTGGGCCAGGAAGTGGTGCGACTGGAGGAAATTCTCCGTCTCATGCGGCTCATCCCCACCGACGGGCGCCCCGAGCCGGTGCTGATCAGCGAGCTCATGAACGACGCGGCCGCGCTGGCGCGCCATCAACGCGATCTGCGCGACGTGAAGGTCGATTTCAGCGGGGGAGACGACCTGCTACCGATGTACGGCGATCGCGCGGCGATGCTCATGGCCGTGCTGGAGGCGATCGTCGAGGAGGCGCGGGAGACCAAGCGGTTCGCGGTGCGCTGGTCCGGCACGCAGTCGGCGGTGACCGTGGCGATCGGCGCGCGGGAGCTTGCGTTCGCGACGCTACCGGAAGTGCGGCGGCGCGAGCGCGAAGGCTCGGCGCGCGGTTAGCGCTCGCGGATGCAGTTCGCAGATGCAGTTCGCAGATGCAGATTGGCGCGCACGAACCGGCGCGGGCGCCCGGCTCCGGCGGCGCAGGGCGCTTACACGCGGCGAGCCAGCGCGCCTCGGCGCTTGCGTCGCATTTCGATTTTGTTGCGCGGCGCGCCGTCTCTAGCTACGCGCCAAGCGCCGCCTGCGCCGGACGCCCGCGCCGGTTCGTCAGGCCTCGTCGCGAGACGCAGCGCGAGCTGATTCGCGAGAGCTCGGCATCGCGATCGGAAAGTGAGACGCGCCCGCGCCGAGCTGTGCGCGATGAACTCACTCGCACGCTGCGACAGGGAATAGGCGCCAGTCGCCAACGGACGCGACGCGATGTGCTATGATGCGGGTTTTTGGACCGGGATCACTTCGAGCCAACCGCGCGCATCGACGGTCGCGCTCGCGCGCTGATTCTCGTCGGCGATCTGGTTGACGATCTCACCGCGGAGAATGCGCACTTCGGGAGGAGCCTCAATGCCGAGGCGCACACCACGCCGGTCGCATTCGAGCACTACGACGCGAATGCCGCCGTCGATGATGATGGAGTCGCCGTCGCGACGGCTCAGAATCAGCATGAGACCACCTGGCGCTACCGAACCATGGCGAGAATCGACTGCGCCATCTCGTCGGCGACGTTCACAAGCTTGCTCGCGGCTGTGTAGGCTTGCTGGAATTTCATGATGGAGATCAGCTCTTCGTCCACCGAGACGCCTGTCTCACTCTTGCGGCGCGTGTTCGCGTTCAGCGTGAGCGTGTCGTGCACGGTAGCCGAGTTGTCGGCGCTATTGACCTGAAAACCAACGTCGGTGACGAGGTTCGAGTAGTACTCGTTGATCGACGCGGTAGTCGTGCCAATGGTCACTTTTTGCGTACGTAGGCCGGCCAGCTGCAGCGCCAGCGTATTGTCGCCGGCCCCATTCACCGTCGTTCCGGCCGCGATATACGCCGCGTTCGACTTCACCTGCGACGACAGATCGATCGTCGCCGCGGTGACTCCGGTGGGATCGAAGAAGTTGGTGCCTGTGCCCGCCGCCGCCGCCGTCCATCCGGTGCTGTGCAGCGTGTTCACGGCCGACACCATCCCCGACGCCAACGTGTCGAGCTGGGCGCGAACGGTCGGGATCGTGGTGTTCAATGCGTCGGAGGTGGCGCCGAGCGAGCCGCCCATGTCGTGCAGCTTATCGGTCTGACCCTTCACGACCACGGAGTTCGGATCGGTGCCGCTGACGGCGAGGTCCTTCGAGGTCGCGCCGTCGACGACGGTGGTCGAGCCAAGCACGACGTTCACGCTGCCGTTGGCCTGCTCGAGCACGCGCACGTTGCCGAGCTTCGACATCGCGTCGATCGCGCGGTCGCGGGAGTCGCGCAGATCGCTGGCGACTTTCCCGCCGCCTTCGAGCTCGGCGATCTTGATGTTCAGGTCGGCGACCTGGTGCGCCTGCTCGTTGAACGCGCTGACCTTCGAGCTCAGCTCACCGCGCGTGACGGTCTCGATGTCGCCAAGGCGCTGCGCGAAATTGTGCAGCTCCTCGGTGACGGCCGTTCCCGCCTGCCGGACGGAGAGCTTGGCGCTGCTGTCGCTCGGAGCGTTGGCGAGGGCGGACCACGACGCCCAGAACTTGTCCAGCGTGTTGGCGAGCCCATGGTCCGACGGCTCGCCGAAGACGCCTTCGATGTTGCCGACGAGATCGCGCGTGGTTCCGTAGCCGGACGCCAGGGTGTTCTCGCGACGGAAGCTGTCGTCGAGCAGACGATCCTGCATCCGCGTGATGTTGCCGGTGACGACACCGGTGCCGATGACGCCCTCGGGCACGCGCTGCGGGTAGTTCGCCATCTCTTCCGCGCGCTGCTTGTGATAGCCGTCGACCTCGGCGTTCGCGATGTTCTGCGAGGCCGTCTGGATCGCCAGCTGATGCGACGAGATCGCGCTCCGCGCGATGCTCATGATGCTGCCGATTCCGTTGGGCATCGAAGACTCCGGTTACGCGCGACGATTGATGAGCACGCCACCGGCGCGCTGCGGTCCGCTCTGATCGTTGCCCGATACGTAGACGCCCTTGGTCGCCTCGACCGAGCCGCCGTAGATCGCGCGCACATAGTCGTCGCCCGCGGCCAACGCTTCGCGCAGCACGCGGCGATTGATGTCGACTTCCTGCGAGAGCGTCAGCGCGGCGGCCTGCAGCCCGTCGCGCGCGGCGCGCACGGCGTCGGTCATCGATGCGCCGAGCACGCGGTCGAGCGACTTGAGACCGAGATCTTCCGAGTCGCCGATCAAGCGATTGAGCGAGCGGCGGCGGCGACGCGCTTCGCCCAGCGTGAGCAGCACGCGCTGCGTGCCGTAGACGCTGTCATCGACGCCTTGAAGGTCGTCCGCGGCGACGGCGCTTCGCTGCCGGCGCATCAGTGCGGTGAGCTCGTCGAGCAGTCGCGTCTCGGAGCGCATGTTGTCGACCAATGCGTCGATCGTCACGCGTGCCGGGCCGGAGCCGGTTGGGCCGCCGGCGCCGAGTGACGCCGCGACATCGAGGTAGGGCTGCGTCATCGAGCCTTCTCCGCCATGAGACCGTTCGCGGCTGTCGTCGTATCCTTGCTCATCGATACCGCCTGCTTTTGCATGTCAGCTGCTTGACCTGGCAGCGCCGATCGAAGTTGCCGGAAGAGCGCCTCGCCGAGTCCGGTGTGCCAGCGTGCTGGCGCCTCAGCGGCGACGTGCGCGTCCATCATTCCAGTGAACATGTCCTCGCCGGCGTTTCGGTCTACCATGCCGCCCTTGTCGGGCACCGTCTCGCGCATGGCCTTGAACAGCTGCTCCACGAACACTCCCTCGAGCTGCTGCGCGGTGTGGCGCAGCTTGCTCTCCTGCGAGCCATCGAATTTCACGGCCGGCTTGATGCCGTTCACGTTGGCAATACTCATCGGACGATTACCTCGGCCGAGATCGCACCGACTTCGCGCAGTGCCGCGAAGATTGCGGCGATCTCGGTTGGCGGCGTCTGAACGGCATGAAGCGCCGCGGCAATCGCTTGTACGGTGGTTCCCGGCGGAACACGAACATTCCCGTCGCTATTACCAGTATCGGCGCCTCCCGCTCCAATCGAGAGCGTTACGCCTCCGTGACTCACGACTGCTTCGCCGACGCCAATGTCGCCCCCGGCCACGACGGTGCCGTCGCGGCCATCGATGACGATGCGCGCGGGGCGATCGGGTCGAACGCGGAGCTCGCGGATCTTGGCGAGCGTGCCGGCGCGGCCGCCCGCGCCGCTGTCGGCCTTGAGGGCGAGCGTGATGGAGCCCGGATCGTCGACTGTCGCCGTGCCGGCGCCGAGTGCCGAATCGACGGCCGCCGCAATGCGCGATGCGGTTGCGAGGTTCGGCTCGCGCAGCATGAGCTGCGTCATGGCGGCGAGGGTGGGGCGCGGAAGGTCGGTCTCGATCAATCCACCCTGCGGCATGCGCGCCGTCGTCTCGACGGTGCTGTTCTGATTGTAGCCGGCGTAGCGATCGCGTCCGCCGCCCTGCGAGCCTTCGGAGATCAGCATCGGACCCTGCGCCGATGCGATCGGCTGTCCGCCGACCTCGGCGATGAGCGGCGTCATCCAGAGGACGCCGCCGCGGAGCGAGCGGGCATCACCGATCGAGGCGACGTGCACCTCGAAGCGGCCGCCACTGCGCAGGAAGGGAGAGATCTCGGCCGTGACGAGCACGGCGGCGACGTTGCGGGTGCGCAGTACTTCGGCGGGGACTTCGACGTCGAAACGCTTGAGGAGATTGGCGACCGATTGCACGGTATGGCCCGAGCTGCGTCCGCCGATCGCGCGGTCACCCGTACCGTCGAGTCCGACGACGAGTCCGTAGCCCATCAGGCGAACTGGAAGCGTGCCGTCGGAGATGACGAGGTCAGCGACGCGAGTGCCGGCTGTTGCCTGCGGTAGTGGCTGTTGCTGCGCGGCGGCGCGCACCGGCGGCGCGAGCTGTCCGGGGGCGCCGCCGCGGGGCGGTTGCTGCACCCGCTGCGGGACGATTGGTGGCGCGGCCTGCGCGCTCACGATGCTCGAGACGAGCAACAGCGCGGCGAGGGTGAGCACCCATCGGCCGAACGCGATGCGAATCGTGCGCAGAATCTTGGTCACGGCCAGATCTTGCCGAGGATGCGTCCGAGGATGCCGCCCTTCGGTGCCGCGAGATTCTCGCCCGATTCGCTGAACTTGAGCTCCGCGTCGGCGACGCGGAAACCATCGATCAGATTGGTAGAGGAAATGTCCTGCGGACGAATCCAGCCGGTGAGGTAGACCTCCTGCTGATTCTTGTCGACGAGCATCATCTTCTTGCCCTTGATCTGCAGCAAACCCTGCGGGCTTATCGCGACGACGCGCACGCTCACCTCGGTTTGAAACCGATTCTGTCGCGTGGACGCACCGGTCTGCTGAGAGGTGCCGGTGTTGCCCGAGGTGACGCCAAGTTTGGTGCCGCCCGTGGCAGTGGAGAATCCGAAGGCAAGATCCTTCTTCTTCGACTCGCTGGCGGTGTTGTTCTTGTCCTGCGACGCGAGCGTGGTTTCGTCGACGAGCACCGTGACGACATCGCCGACACCATACTCGCGGCGATCGGCGGTCCACGAGCGTCGCGACGAACGCTTGGCGGCGTTGCTATCTGGAGCGGTCGCCGCCGCGGCCGGAGCCGTGGCGGGCGGAGTCGCCGGTGGAGTCGCCGGAGCCGCGGCCTGCGCGCTGGCATATTCGGCGAAACCGAACGTCGCCGCGGCGACGAGAAGGATCGGTGTCGAGCTACGTCGTGCGATCATAGGGAAGCTCATTGAGGAAACTGACATCTGACTTCTGACATCTGACCTCTTCACAACGTCTTCAGTTCTGCACTTCCACTTCTCCGCCGGCAGTCACAACCCCTGCTACTCGCCGCCGCACATCCAACCGCACCGTCACCTTCTGGCCAACACTGGCCGACCCCTGCGCGATGCCGTGCACTCGAAGCTCCATCGCTCCGCGCCTGACGACCACGCTCACTTCCTGACCGGACTTCACTGCCCAAGCGGGCGCCACGGCGGGCTCGGCGAGCGGCTCTCCAGCGGCGATGATGCGACGGGTGACCCAGCCGGCCATCGGCGCGGCCGGCTTCGATTCACGCGGCGGTCCCCAGCGCACGATCATCTTCCACGCGATGTCGTCGGCGACGAGCTCGCTGTCGCGGGCCAATGCGTGCGCCGCGACGGCGACGCGCTCGTCCACGCCGGCGCGAACGCGCCGGCGAATGGGCGATCCTGCCGGCGTCGCGATGATCACCGTCCACTCGCTCGATGAACCCGATCCCTCGACCCGCATCGTTGCGTCCGGCATCGGAGCGATCGTGTCGCCGAGCCACTCCAGACGAATTCGTTCTTCCGGAACGTTCCAACG
>JALZAE010000263.1 GCA_030948535.1 Gemmatimonadota bacterium
GATTCGGCGTGCAACGAGTCGATGACTTCCGATGCGGCGCTCGCTCCTATCATGTCCGGCAACACTCGCGTGGAGATGAGCATGACGACGAAGCTACGGTTGGGCCGAGAGCTTCCGGCCCCCAACGGTGACGCATCCGGTGCGACCAACGGCGACCGCGCTACGGTACCCATCACGAGCTATCGCGATCTTCGGGTCTGGCAACACGCTATGGATCTCGTGATACGGGTCTACCACCTGACATCCCACTTTCCGAAGAGCGAGGTGCACGCACTCACCGCGGATCTGCAGCGATCGAGCGTCTCCGTCGCCGCGCATATCGCCGAGGGCCACGGGTGTGAGCATCTCGACGAGTTCCTGCATCATCTCTCGATCGCTGCGGCGTCGTTACGGAAGGTGGAGACGCTCATGCAGATCGTCGACCGCCTCGCCTATCTCCCCGCGAGCGAGGCTGAGATCACGCTCCGCCACTGCGATGAGACCGGCCGCATGTTGACCGGCCTCACCAAGTCGCTCAGGCGCAAACAGTGACGCCCGCGGTCACTCGGCTCGTTCCAGCTTCAGCTTGATGTTTACGAAGTTGTAGGGCGGCCACGGCCCGGTGTACTTGAAGGTCAGCATTTCCTCGTACTTGCGACTGATCTCCTTCACCTTCTCGTCGAACGCGCGCTCACGGTCGCGCTCTACCAGAAACGCCGCGTTCAGAATCATGCGGTCGCCGATCGGCTTGTTGCTGCGGCTCGCCACGGCCACTTGCTTCAACTGCTCGTGGATGTCCGCCACGAAGCTGTTGCCGCGATCCTCGAGCGCGCCTTCGACCAGGCGGCCGAGCTGCATGCGCGCGAAATACGTCGAGCTCTGCGCGTTGCGGCTGATCTCGTCCTTCAGCCGCCGGATCTCGTCGTTCGAGCGCTCGATCTCGGCGATCACTTTGTCGCGATCCCAGAGCACCTTCAGGCCAAACTCGATTTTGTCCTGCATCTTGTCGAGTACGTCGTTGAATGCCTGATAAGTCGAGCGCAGCAGCTCCGACACGTCGTCCTCGGAACGAAACACGGTGCCGAAGGACATCGGGATCACCGTGAACTCCCGCATCACCGTCTCGTTCACGAATTCGTGCGCGAGCACGTTCTCGCGCGTCGGATCGTAGATGACGATCGGCGTGTCGCTCACCACCGCGGCGAGATCCTGGTGGTGCACCGTGTACACGCGATTCGCGCCGCCGATGCCGACGTTACCGAAGTCGCGCGATTTCGCGAGGCGAATGATGCAGTAGACGTACTTGCCGCCCTCGCCGGTCGAACGCGCGTCCCCCGTTCTCGGAGACTCCAGATCGCGCCCTACATCGTCCGACAGGCGCGCCGCGCCTGGCGCGAGTGGCTCGCTAGCGTGCCGTACAGGTTCCGTCATATCCCATGCGCTCCGCTTCGAGAGATCGGCCTTCGGCCGACCGAGAGGTGTGAAGCCGTTCTACCGCGCGCCGAACGTGAGCGATGTCCAGGTGACGACCGCCACCCAGCCGATGAGTCCGACTCCAAGTCCTACTTTCACCGCCACGGCCACGACGCGTCCGAGCAAGGCGCCTGTCGCTACGCGCGTCGCCGAGCCAACTTGCGTCCCGCGCGTCAACTCCGCCACCAGTGCGCCGGCGAACGCTCCGGCGAACGCTCCAATCATCGGGCCGATAATCGGAATCGGCACACCGGCAAACGTACCCGCGATGCTTCCAAGTATCGCGCCCCACCCAGCCCGTCGTGAACCGCCGTAACGGCGCGCGAACCTGCCGCCCAGGACAAACTCCAGCAGCTCGCCGATCACCGCGCACACCGCGGCGATCACGATAGTCCAGATACCGATCGGACCACCCGGTCGTACCACGTTGTACAGCAACAGCGTCCCTGCCATGACCCACAGTCCGGGAAGTCCGAGCGGGATCAGTATCAAACCGACGATCAGCGCGAGCCAGAGCAAGGCCGTTTCCATCTAGAGCATATCTCCCAGCGCGCGAGTCACGAGCGAAGCGGCCACCGTCACGCCGCTCCCATCGAGCCGTTCCATCCTGTCGCGGGGCGTATGAATGCGCGCCACCGTGCGCCACGTACCCTTACTGATCGTCACGACATGCCACCCCGCCTCGGCAAGTGCCACGCCATCGACCAGCACGCCGGGAATGAGGCGCCCCGCCCTCGCCCTTACTCCCTCGGCCTTCGCCGCCGCCAACAGCGGTTGTATCAACGCCGCCGAGCCGGTGCCCGACGGCGTGATGCGTATCGAGCCGCGATCGTCGACGCCGTCGAAGTTTACCGCGCGCCCACGCGGGTGCGCGCGCGCCCACGCCCGCGCTCCCGCGAGTCCCAATTCTTCGGCGCTCGTCAATAGCACGCCGATGGGCTGTGACTCGGGCGCCTGCTGAGCGATCCGCAGCACGGTCGCAACTCCCGATGCGTTGTCGAGCGCACCGGGCGACCGCGCCCCGACCGTCGTCAGTGCGACAGGAATGCCGGCGATCAGCGCCATCAATGCCAGCAGCAGCCAGGCGCCGGCGGAGTGCCATCCCACCACGTCACCCGCGGCGAGCGCGAGCGCCGCGATCCACGTACCCACCGTCCCGATGACGCCGAGGGCGCGCGCCGCGATCGGTACCGGCTGCGACTTGGAGTCGAGATGCGCGACGAGCCAGAGCGAAACGTCCGCGCCCCGGTTCGCCACGAGGTTGAGGCCGCGGCGGCGCATGATCCCTGCGCCCATCACGCCCGTGCGAATCAGCCAGCGAACGCCCGCGACGAGAATGAGAGCGACGACTATCAGCAGCGCCAGCGCCGCGCCGCCGCTGCCTCGCCGGCCGAGCCAGGCGGCGATCTCGAGTGCGATCAGCGAGATCACTCCGACCAGCGGCGTCGCCCACGTTCCGGGAAACGAGGAGTAGGTGAATGGCTCCTCTCGCACGCGAAAGCCGGCGGCCTTGAGCACGCGCGCGCAGTACTCGCGCGCTTTCTTCTCCTCATCTCCGCCCGCCGGCCGGGGCTGGGCCGCGAGCACCGCGAGATGCTCGCGCGCGCTCGCGGCAGCCGTCACCTCAAGCTGCCGCGAGCTTGGCCACGCTGAGCAGCTCGGCGATCTGCTTTCTCTGCGCGTCGCTCACGGGCAGGAGAGGACTCCGCACCGCACCTCCTCGAAGGCCCACCGCGTCCATCGCCGCTTTGACGCCGGCGACGCCCATCCCCGCGACGATGGCCTTCGCCAGCGGAGCGAGACGCTCCTGCGCGCGCGCCGAGCTCGCGCCATCGCCGGCGACAAACGTCTTCTGCACTTCCGCCGACAGCTCGGCCGCGAACAGTGCCACCGCGAGAATGCCTCCGCGTGCGCCGAGCTCGAGCGCCGCGTAGAGCGAGCCGCCGTGACCCGTGAGCACGCTGAAGCTGCCCGACTGCGACTGGAGATACGCACCGAGCTGCGGCATGTCACCGGAGCTGTCCTTGATCCCGATGATGTTGCCGTGCGTCGCGAGCTCGGCGACCAGCGCCGGCTCCAGCGTGTAGTGCATGTACTTGGGGATGTTGTACAGGATCACCGGAATCGGGCTGGCATCGGCGACGGCGCGAAAGTGCGCCGACAGCGCGTCGTGCGTCATTGCCGACGCGTAGTAGTGCGGCGCCACCACGAGCACCGCATCCGCACCGCGTCCCGCCGCTTCGAGACTTCGTGCGATGGTCTGCCGCGTCGACTCACCGCCGATGCCGGCGATCATCCAGCGCTCATCCGGGATGATCGCGCGCGACCAATCGAGCAAATCGCGCCGCTCGCGCTCGGAAAGCAGCGCCGCCTCGCCGGTCGAGCCCGCGATCACGATGCCATCGAGACCGGCGTCGATGTGCGCGTGCACGTTGGTGAGGTAGGCGTCTTCGTCGAGATCGCCAGTTCGCACATCGAAGGTGGTCACCACTGGGGCGAATACGCCGCCGAGAATGTGTTGCGTCATCCTCCGAAGATGCGCTGTACGGGGTTCGGTGTGTACCCCTCGATGGCGGGAAGTCCTTCCGGCGTGTGCGATGGCTTGGCCACGTGCGTCTCCGACGTCGCGGGCTCCACGGGCCGAACGGCCGGGTCGACCTCGCGCGGTTTTGCGGGCGCGGCGTCGGCCATCGGCGCGACGACCGCCGGCTGCCCCGGCGCTCCTTCGTGCCATACGGCCGCTTGCGAAGTGGCTGGCGTCGCCGTGATGGAGCGCTGTCCCCCCGAGGGCCGAAGCGGCGCGGGGAGCGGGCCGGGCACGCGCGGCGCCTGGCCGGATCGCGAGAGCGTTCGCAACTGCAAATCGAAGTCGCTCGGCCGCGAAGCGGCGGCGAGCGCCACCTCGAACGAGACGGTTCCCCCCTTCACCAACTCGGTGAGATGCTGGTCGAAGGTCTGCATCCCCGCGGCTTCGCGATCAGCCGAGATGCGCTCTTGCAGCTGCGTCGTGCGCGACTCGTCGGCGATCAGATCGCGCATGAGCGGTGTCACCACCATCACCTCGGCGACGACAACCCTCCCCTTGCCGTCGGCGCGCGGCAGGAGCCGCTGTGATACGACGGCATGCAGCGCCTCGGCGAGACGAAGACGCGCGCTCGGCTGCTCTTCCGGCGCGAACATCGCCACGACGCGCAGGATGGTCGTCTGCGCATCGGGCGTGTGGAGTGTCGAGATCAACAGGTGTCCGGTCTCGGCCGCCTTCATGGCGGTGTCGACGGTCTCGGCGTCGCGCAGCTCGCCGAGCATGATCACGTCCGGATCCTGTCGCAGCGCCGCGCGCAGTCCTTGCTTGAAACTCTCGGTGTCCGACCCGATCTCACGCTGGGTGATCGACGAGCTCCGGTCCCGATGCAGATACTCGATCGGATTCTCCAGCGTGACGATGTGCTTCGCGGAATTCTGATTCAGCGCGTTGATCATCGCGGCGATGGTGCTCGTCTTCCCCGAGCCGCTCGCGCCGGTCACGAGTACTATGCCGCGCTCGGCACGAGCGATGCTGTCGAGCGACTTCGGCAGCCCAAGATCCTTGATCGTCGGGATCTGCATCGGGATAACGCGCATGACCACCATCACGCTCGAGCGCTGCCGCGAGATGTTGACGCGAAAGCGACCGACCCCCTGCATGCCCCACGAGCAGTCGTAGTCGAGGATGCCGTCGATGCGCGAGCGATCGCTGTCGTGCGGAATCAGCCGCAGCGCGATGGCGCGGGTCTGCTCTGGCGTGAGCGCCTGCGTCGTCAGCGCGACGAGCTTTCCGTCGATCCTAGCGCGAAACACGTCGCCGGCTTTGATGTGCAGGTCGGACGCGCCGCGCTCGATCGCTGCCTTGATGATGTTTTCCATGGGGGACCGAGGCTCGAGGATCGAGGCTTGGACTCAAGCACGCTCTATTGTACGCGTGGAAATCGCGGCGTCGAGAGCGGCGTCAATATCCTTCGTGCTTGTCCACCACGTTCGTCATTGGCTCCGCCGCCAGGTAGCGGCGCCAATTCTCGAGAAAGAGCTCCTGCTCGCGCTTCCAGAATCCACGATGCGACACGGCCGACACGTGTGGCGTGATCAACACCTGCGGCATGCCCCAGAGCGGGCTGGACGGATCGAGCGGCTCCTTGTGAAACACATCGAGTACGGCGCCGCGCAGCTTGCCCGACGAGAGCCGGTCGGCGAGCGCATCTTCATCGAGCAGCGTGCCGCGCGACACGTTGACGATGATGGCATCGCGCGGCAGCGCGTCGAGTGCGTCGGCGTCGAACAGTGTCGTCGTCGATGGCGTCGATGGGGCGGCGAGCACGACGATATCCGTCTGCGGCAAGCGGGCGCGCCACCCACGACGATCCTTGGCGTCCGGCCCCGTCACCGCCTCGAAGCCGGGCGGCGCGCCCAGCTCCGGACGACGGCGCACGCCGATGCATCGCGCGCCGAGCGCGGTGAGCCGCGTCGCGATCGCCGAGCCGATGCCGCCGGCACCAATGATGAGCGCGCGACAGTCGCTCACTTCACGCACGGTGCTCCCTTCGCCGACGAACTTCTCCCGGTCCCACACACCTGCTCGCTGCTGCTCGATCGCGATGTCGAAACCGCGGAGGAGAAAGAGCACACCACCGACGACGTGCTCGGCGATCGGAACGGCGTGCACGCCGGCGGAGTTGGTGAGGATCACATCGCTCGACTTCATCGCCGGAAAGAGCGCGCCGCCAACGCCGGCCGCGGCCGAGTGCACCCAGCGAAGCTTCTTCGCGGCTTCGAAGAGCGCCGGCGACAGCCCGAATCCGAAATACAGTTCCGCGTCCGCGATCGCGCTCATGACCTCATCGCTGGGCGGCGTTCCGCCGTCACCGTCGGAAACCGTCGACGCACCGACGACGCGCAACTCCCATCCCGGGGGCGCGGCGGCACGAATCGCCGACTCTGCTTCAGGCGTGAGTGCCCACCGCGGCGCGTTCGATCGAAGATCGAGCACCGCTACCCGTGCATCAGTCACAGCCGCTCACTCGACCTGCACGCTCAACACATCCGGACGTCGCATGAGCTCCGACGCGGCATTGTCGAATTGGAAGGTGGGACCGATGAGGCGCAGTTCGTACGTCGTGTCATCCTGGTGGGAAAATATTTTCTTCTGCTGCACGAAGATATTGTAGGTGCCGAGCACGTCGCAGATGTCGTTGAACGACGCATCGTGCTTCGTGCGGAGCGTCGCGGTCACGACGCGTCGCCGCGCGTGCAGCCGTTTCTCTACCTTGGCCAAGCCGACCAGCACACTGGCGACGAGCGCGGTCGAACCGATGCCCTCGACGAAGTTGCCCGCGCCGACCGTCAGCCCGATGGCGGCGACCACCCAGATCGTCGCCGCCGTCGTGAGCCCGACGACGACGCCTCGCGCCTGCAGGATCGTTCCCGCGCCGAGAAAGCCGATGCCGGAGATTACCTGCGCCGCGAGGCGTGCCGGATCGCCGACGCGCGTACCGTTGTCCAACACGCCGATCCGGATCGAGAGATCCATCAAGATCGCCGAGCCGAGGCAGATGAGGATGTTCGTGCGCAGACCCGCGGGCTTGCCCGAATACTCGCGCTCGAGACCGACCACGCCGCCGCAGACGACCGCGACGAGGAGCTTGACCAACAGGTCGAGCCGAAGGTCCCGCACCATTGGCGCGTAGGCTGCGAGCGCGGCCGGCAAGTGAGTTGTGATGGCGCGCCTCCCCGGCGCTACGGGTTGTTCAGATCCCGCAAATCATCGGGCGAAATGTCCGGCGATGAATCCCCAAGCGCAACACTGCGGTGCGTCTCTTCGAGCTGCGAGATCTCTGCTTCATCGGGAGCCGTCCGCGTGAACGAATCGCGAAACGTCGTGCCGCCGCACTTCTCGCAAGTCACGCGCTTCGGTACCTGATCCGCGTAGGATTTTTCGTTTCCGCAGGTGAGGCAGATGAGGGTTAGCACTCCATCAGATTCTGGCATTGGCGAAAGGTGTTAGGTGTGAGGTGTCAGGTGTTGAGGGGGCTACCGAGCGATATCGATGCACGTCCCGCGCCCCAACACCTCAACACCTGACACCTGACACCTGCCCTCAACGCAACCCCATCCTCTCCCTGACCTCCCCCATCGTCTCCCGCGCCATGTCGCGACAATGCGCCGCGCCCGCTTCAAGGGCGTCGGTGACACGCTGGGGTGCCGCCGCCAATTCCTGCGCGCGCGCGCGGATCGGATCGAGCTCTCCCTGCATGTTCTCGTGCAAGACCTTCTTGCAATCGATGCAGCCCCAGCCGGCGGTGCTGCATTGCACCGCGACGTGCTCGACGACCTCGGGCGGGCTGAACGCTTTGTGCAAGTGATAGATGTTGCAGACCTCCGGCGTGCCTGGATCCGTGCGCCGGATGCGCGCCGGATCGGTCATCGCCGGGCGCAGCTTCGCCCAGATCTCGTCCGGCGTTTCCAATAGACCCACGGTGTTGCCGAGCGACTTGCTCATCTTGGCGTGGCCGTCGAGTCCCATGATGCGGCGGGTCGCGGTGAGCAGAGGCTTGGGCTCGGGGAAAAATCCCTCGGCGAACTTCGCGTTCCACCGCCGCGCGATCTCGCGGCTCAGCTCGAGATGTTGAACCTGATCTTCGCCGACCGGCACCAGGTCCGCGCGATACAGGAGAATGTCCGCCGCTTGCAACACGGGATAGTTCAACAGCCCCGCGGGAATGCTCTCCTGTCGCTGCGCTTTGTCTTTGAACTGCGTCTGTCGCTCGAGCTCGCCGAGCGGGGTGACGGTGTTGAATATCCAGGCGAGCTCGGTATGTTCGGGCACCATCGACTGGATGAACAGCGTACATCGCTCGGGATCGAGACCCGCCGCGAGCAGGGAGACGGCCATGTCTCGCGTTCGGCGGCGAAGGTCGGCGGGCTCGTACGTTCCGGTGATCGCGTGATAGTCGACAATGCAGAAGACGCACTCGTAGCGGTGCTGGAGATCCACCCAGTTTTTCACCGCTCCGAGATAATTGCCGATGTGCAGCTCGCCACTCGGTTGGATGCCACTGAAGATTCGAGACATTTTCGCAAGCTATGAGTGCACCTGAAGCGTCGCAAGCAACGACATCCCCAGCGACATTCGGTGCGCGCGAGTGCGCGGAGCTGCTCGACATCGCCTCGCGCGCGGCCCATGCGGCCGCCGCCGGCATTCGCCGCTCCGCCGGGGAGATCGATTCGATCGTCTGGCGGTCCAAGTCGCACGCCGATTTCGTCAGCGCGGTCGACGTCGCCGCCGAGGAATCGCTGCGCGACGCGATTCTGCGCGAGATTCCGGACGCGGTGATCGTCGGCGAGGAGCTGTCGCCGTCCGCTTCGCTCGGCGCCATTACCTTCATCGTCGATCCGCTCGATGGCACCACGAATTTCCTCCACAGCTTTCCGTGGTACGCCGTGTCCGTCGCCGTCTTTCGCGATGGAGCTCCCGCCGCCGGTGTCGTGATCAACGTGCCGACCGGCGATGTCCACAGCGCCGCTGCCGGACTCGGCGCGCGATCCAACGGACATCCCATTCGCGTATCGGCGATCGATGCGCCAGAGCGCGCGCTCATCGGCACCGGCTTTCCCTTCAAGACGCCGGCCGAGCTCGATCGCTACGCCGAGCAATTCAAGCGCGTCACGCGCGCGACGGCGGGCATCCGGCGCGCCGGCTCCGCCGCGTTGGATCTCGCCGATGTCGCGCTCGGGCGCTTCGATGCGTTCTGGGAGCTGCTGCTCTCGCCGTGGGACTTCGCTGCCGGTGCGCTGATCGTGCGCGAGGCGGGCGGTATGGTCACCGACATACGCGGCACCGCCGTCGGACATGACGCATCTTCCATTGTCGCGGGCAATCCCCGCATGCACGCGTGGCTTCTCGCCACGCTGACTTCCGTACCGGAGTAGACGGCATGAAGCTCATCGAGTGCGTCCCCAATTTTTCTGAAGGGCGGCGCCCCGACGTCGTGCAGGCCATTCGCGATGCGATCGCATCGGTCGAGAGCACGGTCATCCTCGATGTATCGTCCGATGCGTCGCACAACCGCTCCGTTATCACCTTCGTCGCGCCGGCGGAGCACGTGGTCGATGCCGCGTTCGCCGGCATGCGCGCCGCGGCCGAGCGGATCGATCTCACGGGCCATTCCGGCGAGCATCCGCGCATGGGCGCGACCGACGTCGTGCCCTTTATTCCGCTCGAGGGCGCGACGATGGAGGACTGCATCGCGCTCGCCCGCCAGCTCGGTGAGCGCGTCGGTCACGAGCTGCAGATCCCCGTTTTCCTCTATGAGCGCGCCGCCACACGTCCCGCGCGTGAGAATCTCGCCGACGTGCGCCGCGGTGAGTTCGAGGGTTTGCGCGCCGACATCGGCACGACGCCCGATCGCACGCCCGATTTCGGGCCATCGCGCGTGCACGCGACCGCAGGCGCCGTCGCGATAGGCGCGCGTCCATTTCTGGTCGCTTACAATGTGTACCTCGGCGACAAGAGCAACGTCGATGTCGCCAAGCAAGTCGCGAAAGCCGTACGTGGATCGAGTGGCGGCCTGCGCCACGTCAAGGCGCTCGGGCTCGAGGTCGACGGACAGGCACAGGT
>JALZAE010000283.1 GCA_030948535.1 Gemmatimonadota bacterium
GGCATTGAGCGGTTGCGAATCGCGGACAGTGTGGCGGGTTGAATTCGGTTTTCGGGATCCAAAGCGGTCGGTCGCGGCCACCGATTCGGACGGCTGATAGCGGACGGCCACACGTTCGCGTCGAGGACCCGAGCAACATCTTCAAGCGTCGCAGCGGAGATTGGTACAGAGACTGCTGGTGCATGCAGCTAAGCAACTCGACCAGCGACGTCCACCTTACGGTGAAGACTGTCCTGTTAATCGGTACCGGCAATCGCGCTAGAAGTCGTCCGCTGCAGCCGAAGCCCGCTGCAATTGCAGCGGAACGCGACGTCATCTCGCCGAGCCCGGCCCGCGCTCTCCGCCGACATTGGAGTTTCGTCGGCGGCCAACGCCTGTTCGTCGGCAAGCCAGCCGATTCGTCGGTTTTGCGCTTCGACCGCCGACGAGTCGATGTAGTGTGCGATCGATCAAATCGAGAGGTGAGCGAATGAAGAAGCAAATAGAGATGTTCTGCCTGCTTGTCTTCGGGACTGTCGCAACGTCGAACGCAGAGCCGCCGGCGGGGGTGACTCCGAGCCTCTTCGGTCGGGCCACCTACAGTGCTTTCGATTTGCTGGCAGATCCTCGTTTCCTCGAGTTCTCCGTGCAGGCCAAGCGCCCCGTCGACATCGTCGTACGAACCCACGATTACGCGCCCGGAAGCTCCACCGGGTGGCACACGCATCCCGGCCCGGTCTTCATCACAGTCCTGGAGGGCAAGGTGACGTTCTATGAGTTCGACGATCCGACCTGTACGCCAAAGATCGTCTCGAAAGGCGAGGGCTACGTCGACACCGGCCGCGGCCATATCGGGCGCAACGAGTCTGAAGCGCCGGCCAAGGATGTGACTGTCATTTTCGCTCCGGTGAGTCACGCGTTTCGCGCTGAACTCCATGCTCCCGCGCCACAGTGCAAGTTCTAGCGTTCCATACGGTTGATCCAAGCGTCATAAGACGAAAACGACTTTGCTCGGGGCGCCGACGAGTCGTGTAGCGTGCGGTCCATGGGCGAGCCGATGCGTGAGCGAATAGGACAAGCCGGTTCTTCCGCGGCTGCGTGGCCCGGGCGCCGCGCCCGCAACCCTCGTGCGCTCATGCGCGACGCACCGTTCGTGCTTCGCGTCGCCTCGTTGCTCGCGTTCTCGTACGGTCTGCTCGGTTCGGTCAATTCCATCCCGCTACTCGGGGTCACCGAGCTACTCGGGATGTTCGGCCGCACTGCCGCGAGCGCGTTCTTCGGCATCGCGCCCGGGCTCGCCCTCCTTCTCGTCTTCGAGCGTCACCTGCCCTCGGCGTGGGTAAGGCGATGGGCGGCCCTCGCCGGCAGCGTGGTGCTCGCGGCGGCGTGCGCGACGACGCTGCAAATCATCGCTGCGCTCGCCCTCCGCGTTGCTGATCCGCCGCTCAGCGTGTGGGACTGGGCAGAAGTCGCCTCGAGCGAGCTCGTCTGGATCGTCCTCGTCGCCGCCTGGCGCGAGGCGCTGTCGCAACGTCAAGCGACGATCGCCGCACTGCACGAGAGCGAGCTTCGCAGCGTCGACCTGCAGGCACAAATTGCCGAAGCCGAGCTGCAGATGCTTCAGGCGCAGATCGAGCCGCATTTCCTCTTCAACTCGCTCGCCAACGTGCGCCGGCTAGGCTGCCTCGACATGCGCGCCGGCAAAGCGATGCTCGCCGATCTCCTGCAGTACCTGCAGCAGACGCTGCCGCGCCTGCGCGAGAGCGACTCGACTCTCGCGCGCGAGGCGGAAGTCGCGCGTTCCTTTCTCGCCGTGCACAAGATCCGCATGGGCGATCGGCTGGACGTCGAGTTCGCGATCCCGGAAGACCTCGGGGCGACTCCTGTGCCGCCGATGATGCTGTTGACCCTGGTCGAGAACGCATTGAAACATGGCCTCGCGCCGCTGTCCGAAGGTGGGCGCATCCGCGTCGCCGCGCAGCACGAGGACGGGGCGTTGCGTCTGAGTGTTGCCGATACGGGCCGCGGCATCGTCCCGGGTCGCGGCGCCGGAAACGGCTTGGCGAACATCCGCGCCCGGCTCCGCTCTCTGCACGGCGCAAGGGCGTCGCTCAGCCTGGAGATGAACATGCCACGCGGCGTGGTCGCAGTCATCGTGCTGCCGCTCGCATGAAAGCCGCAGCCTTCGACGCGGCCCCCGCGGCGGGCGTGACAACAACGTTCGCGCCGGCGCTGGAATCCTTGTGCGGGCTGCGCGCGCGACATCTGGCAGCCGCGCTCGCGGCTGCCCTCCTC
>JALZAE010000294.1 GCA_030948535.1 Gemmatimonadota bacterium
GCGCGGAACGCGCGCGGGTGCCCGGAGCGCGTCCCGAATTGAGCGGCTGCGCGGCGCCCGGTGTATCGCACCTAGATCTCGACGGCCCGCGCCGGGCCACGCGCGATGAACTGCGCCCGCGCAACAAGGCCGACGCGCTAATACGGCCAGGAAAACACGGACGCCGGCACCGCCTGCTCTCGCGCGCGCGCGATCTCCGAGGGCTCGCTGAATCCCTGACGGCGCGCGTCGATGTTGGACAGTCGCAGCTCCCACTTCGCCGTCGGATCCTTGGTCGCCGCGAAGGCGAGATCGAGACGCCAGGTGCGCTGCGAGCCGCGCGGCGCCGCCGCCAGGAGCCCGAGCCCGGCGCCGACCTTGAACGGCGTGTTCACGCCGTACGGCGCATCGCCCGCTCGCAGATAGCCGGCGTCGACGAATGGGGAAAGCCCGATATCGGCCTGGTCGAACACGCCGCCGATGTACCAGCGCTCCTCCACTCTCACCACCACGCGGCGCGCCCCGGCGTACTGCGAATCCTTGAAGCCGCGCACACCACCCTCCTCGTCGCCGAGCGACAGCTGCAACGGAATCCGCTGCCGCCATCCCGCGCCGAAGTCCGCGCTGAGCACCGCCGTGTGGTGGTTGCTCAGCCGCTGATACAGCGCGGCGCTCGCGCTCACCAGAATGCCGTCCCACTTGTCTTCGTCGTAGTTCTGCCGCCCCTCGCCGCGTCCCTGCAGGCGAAAAAAGGTCGGCCCGCGACCGATGCCTAGGTAAATGTCGCTGCCGACAATGATGTCGTCGTCCGTCGTGCCGAGCACGGAGATGCTCCGCCCAAAGATGCTGCCGAACTGGAATCCGTACCGCACATCCTGCTTCGCGTTGAGGACATCGAGCCGCTCCGCCTTGCGATAGTAAATGTTGCGCACGCCCCACAGCGCGTTGATGCGGGCGTTGTTTCGCGGATGGAACTGGCCGAGCAGCGCGTTGTAGTCGACGAGCGGATCGATCCTCGGCGGCAATCCCGGCGTGTCGACCTCACGCGAGAAGGAGAAACCGAACAAGCTCAGCCGCCCCGGGACTCCGACGCGAACGACACCACCGATGTCGAGGAACTTGCGCTGGATGTCGAACAGCGCGTCGGGGACGTCGGCGCCGCGCAGCAGACCGAACAGCTGCTTGCCATCGGAGAAGCGCGACCGCCACGCGAAGCGTTGATCGTCGACGTAGAACGGGCGGTAGACGTCGGCGAACACTTCGTGCTCGGCCGCATCGCCGCGCACGGCCGCGAGGTCGACGATCCACGGCTGCCCCGCGAACTGATAGTCCGTGACGTGGATGCCGTAGGTGTCGCGCAGATCGTTCTTCCGCCACTCCGCATCGATGCGCCGGCCGGAGCCGAGCACGTTTCCGTCGCCCAGTCGCAGCCCCGTGATGTTCACCCCCGACGTCCGCCCCGCGATGATCGGGGTGAACTCATCGATCGTCTCCGCGGCGACGATCACGCCCCCCTCGCCGTCGTCGACGATGTTCACCCGGGCATCGGCGATGAACGGTTGCGAGCGCAGCACGCGCTCCGATTCAACGCGAAGGCGCTCGAGGCACTTGTCGCCAATTTGCAGCAGGAGAAATCGGCGCACGACCGCCGGCCGCGTCGTCGCGTGCAGCCGGCTCGCCGCGCGCACCGGGATCTCCCACCACTTTCCCGTCTTGCCATGAAAGGGCGGGCGCGTCGTCACCGACACATTCGTCACCCGCTGGCCCGCGCACGCCACCGGCGCGTTGACGCGCTGGGCCTCGAGCGCGCGGGTGCGGAGCGCGAGGCAGGCGACCACACCGAGCGCGGGTCGTCCAACGCGAAACAGGAGAGTCACAAGGTGGTCGATTCGTGCGCGAGCCGTCAGGCTCAGCGCTAGCGTCCCATGCGCCGCTTGAGCTCATCGAGCTGGCGCTCGGCCGTGGATTCGCGAGCCGCACGATCGATGTCGCGCCGCAGCTTGTCGCTTTCGTCCGGCGGCTCACCGAGGTCGGGCGCCTTCGGCGTTCCGCCGACACCGGAAGGATTCGCGGCCGCCTGCTTGAGCTGCATTGTCATCTCGCCGACTTCGCGCTCCACGAGGTCGAGCTCGCCGCGCTGTGCCTCCAGCTTGCGCTCGAGCACGGCGATCCGCTCCGTCTGTTTGGCCGCGAAGCGCGCGGCCACGGACACCGTTTCGGCATCGTTCACGTCCGCGGCCAACTTGCCTCGCCGCTGTGTCGTCGCCAGCTCGGCGCGCTCGTGCTCCAACTGCTTCTCGGTGAGGGCGAGCGCGTCGCGCACTTGCGACAAGCCGACCCGCGCCTCGACGAGCGCGTCCTTCATCAGCGCGACGACCGCGCGCGCATCGGCGGGCGTCGAGGCGCGGCTCATGGCGTCACGAATGGACGCACGCAGCGACTCGAACATGCTGATGCCTCACCGATGAAGAGAACGTTCACGACTTGCGCGGCGTGCGCGCGTAGAATCCGCCGATGACCCGGTCGACCTCACGCGAGCCACACTTCGGGCACGCCGTCTCGGATGCATCGTGCTCGGCAATCTTTTCCAGACGTGAAAAATCGGCTTGGCAGGCGCGGCAATGGTACTCGTACGTCGGCATTCTTCGACTCTCGCGGAACAGTGATTCGATTGGTTAGGATACATGGCGCTCACGCACGCGCGCAAGCGCGACGCCCCGCGCGCGATGTGAACCTTTACCACTCGTCCGCGACGTGCCACACTCACCGATCATCGGCGTTACCGCCACCTCCGAAGTCGTGAAGGGCGCCCATCGCGTCCGCGTGAACGCGTCGTACGTGCGGGCGGTCGAGCGCGCGGGGGGCATTCCCCTCGTGCTTCCTCCGCTCCAGGACGCCACGCATGCGGCGGAGCTGCTCGCCTCGGTCGACGCGCTCGTCCTCACCGGCGGCGAGGACGTCGACCCCGCACACTTCGGCGCCGCGGCCCATCCCTCCGCCGGTCCGTTCAACGCCGAGCGCGACGAGACGGAGCTTGCGCTCGCTCGCGCGGCGCACGAGCGCCGGATTCCTACCTTGGCCATCTGCCGCGGCATTCAGCTGCTCAACGTCGCGCTGGGCGGATCTCTCGTGCAGGACATTCCGAGCGAGCGACCGGGCTCAATCGATCACGATCCCAAGGGCCTGCGGGCGTCGCGTGTGCACGACATCAGCGTCGAGCCCCGCTCCGCACTCGCCTCGGCGCTCGGCGCGACAATCCTCGCGGCGAACTCCTTTCATCATCAATCGATCGATGCGCCCGCGGCCGGCCTCCGCGTCACCGCTCGCGCACCCGACGGCATCATCGAGGGCGTCGAGTGGACGGGCGACGACTGGTGGGCACTCGGCGTCCAGTGGCATCCGGAAGAGCTCGACGAGACGCCCGAGAGTTGGGATCGCTCCCTCTTCAGAGCGCTCATGGCCGCCGCGACCACGAGCACCGCGGCCACGAGATGAAGAAAGCGGGGCGAGATCACGCGATCTCGCCCCGCTGTGCTGTGTGGCGCTCGCGAAGAGCTAGTTGATCTTCCAGCGCGATTCGTCGCGCACCTGGCGCATCAGCCGGTCGGGTGAATGGTTCACCGGAAAGAGCATCGAGTCCGACACGCGGTTCAGCGCTACCCGTAGCGCGCCGAACTTGTCCGCCGCGACGTGGTACACGCCTTCCAGTCCGTGCTCCTTCGCCAATCGATGGTCTGCGGCGAGCTGGAAGCCGCGACGGCCGAGCTCCTCGTAGTAGTCAATCCCCGGACTGCCGCGACGCCAACGGCGATGCTCGATGTAATCGGGAAAAAGCCCGCTCATCCAGAGCGCGTAGTTCCCGAGGTGCGCGCGCACGAGAAAGTTGCGGCGCGCGTCCGGACCATCGACGTCCTCGACGAGCGCGGCGAGCGTATCGTACTGCTCATCGTCCGCCGATGAGACGCGCGTGAAAGCATCGCGAAGCCCGAAGTGGAGCATGATCGACGCGACGTAGTCGGAGAGCACGCGATCGTTCTCACCGACCGATCGCAGCGCGTGCCGCACGACGACGTAACAGAAGAGCGGATAGGAAGTACGCGCACCCAGCGGTGATCGCGCGATCGCCGCGAGCAGCCGCGGATCGTCGAGCACCGCGTCAAACCCTTCGTCGCGAAGGCGGCCTTCGACCGCTTCGACATCTTCTCCGGACTCGCGCGCCAAGAGCCGCGTCGCCAACTGGGCGTCGTCTCGACCGAGTGAAGCGCGAACGTTTGCCAAGATCATCGGCGTGCCTCCGTTGACGTTCCTACACATCAGTCACGTCTTCGTTACCTGAAAACTGAAGCCTTCGTAACCCCCCACCCAAAAACAGCGGCGCCCGATTTCACTCGAGCGCCGCCATTTAACTCTCTCACTTCCCTCCCAACCCCCGTCCCTCAGCCCCCAATCCCTACGGCACCAATGCCGGTTTCGGGCGGGTTGGCCGGTTCGCGACCGCTATCCCCGTCTGCATCATGAGATTCCCAACGTGCGCCATCTTCGCGAAGTCGATCTTCGCGGGTTCATCACTCACCTTGTGATAATCCGGATGATCGCCCGTCGTGAAGAAAACGATCGGCACGCCGTGCTTTGCGTAGTTGAAGTGATCGCTGCGATCGTAGAAATGCTCCGGATGCGTCGGCGAGTCCCACTCGCGATTGATCTTGAACGGCGACGCGCTGGCGAGATTCACTGAATCGACGATCGCACCGAGCACCTTGCTCTGCCCTTTTGGCGCCGCGATCGGACCAATCAGATAGAGCGAGTCGGGCTGGTTACGCCCGATCATGTCCGCGTTGAGCTGCGCCACGATCGAATCGAGCGGCACCGTTGGATGATCCGTGAACCACGAGGAGCCTAGGAGTCCCTTCTCTTCACCCGTGTGCCACACGAACAGCACCGACCGCCGCGGCTTCTCCGGCATCTGCTGATACGCGCGTGCGAGCGCCAACAGCGTCACGCTGCCCGAGCCATCATCGTCCGCGCCATTGGCGATCGAGTCGCCGCTCACCGGAGTCTGGATGCCGATGTGATCGAGGTGGGCGCCGTACGCGACGTACGTCTTGTTCATCGACGGATCGCGCCCGCGCACCACACCGACGACGTTGTAGCCCGTCACTTTCCGCGTCGCCAACTCCACCCGAGCGGAAAACTTCTTGCCCAGCGCCTGCGGCTTCATGTCGCCCGCCACCTTCGGGAGAAATGGCGAGCCCGGCAGGTTCTTGACGAAGAACACCATCGGAAACTGTCTCGGCGCATCCGTGCTGCCTGCGCTGCCCTGCAGCGTGACGTTGCCGCCGGAAAGCGAGCCGGCCATCTCGGTGTATTGCGCACCGAACTTCCCCGCGCCCACGACGATCACCGCCGCGACACGGCTCTGGAACGCGAAGCCGATGCGCGGACCCGCCGCATCGATCGTCTCGAAGGCGGCGCGCTTCGCCGAGTCGGCGATCGGCGCGCTGTTGACGAACACCAGCACTTTGCCGGCGAGATCCTGTCCGCCGAAGTTGTCCGACACGCCCTTGTCGTTGAGACCATAGCCGCCGAACACGAGGTCGCCGTCGGCGGCGAGCTTCGTCAGCGCGCCGGGTCCGAGTGTGAGGAGCGGAAGAATGTCGGCGCCAAGCTTGAGCTCGGTCACCGCGCCCGTCGGCGGCGTGACGGAGAAGCGCGTATTCGGAGCGAACATCTCCCAGCTCATCGGCACGCGCTGATAGAAGCCGCTGTCGCCCGCGGGCTCGAGCCCGATCGCGGCGGCGCGCGTCGCGAGAAATTTTGCGGCCATCACACCGGATGGCAGAACGGCGTCGCGCCCTCCGAAGGAGTCCGCGGCGAAGATGTAGAGGTCGCGCCGCAGCTCGTCCGCGGTGACTGCCGAGGAGGCGAGCGAGGATGCGGCCGGTGATGACGTGGGCGCCGGCTTCGGCGCGCTGCTGGGTGCCGCGGAGGTCGCGGCACCGGGTGCGGTGGCGCAACCCGCGAGGACAAGAGGAATGAGCGCCGCGAGGCGACGCATGCAAGGCTCCGAGATGTGAGGGGTGCGCGTAGGCTAAGCGCGTGCACTCGGCGATTCAAGCAAGTCGGTGCAAGAGAGTCGCGTTGCCTTTCGCCGATAGCACCGTCAGCTTTCGGTCGTATTTTGCCGCGTTCGGACGGACCGCGGCACGTCATTGCTGTGTATCATCCAGATATCATGCTTTACATCTGCGTTCCAGCCTACAACGAAGCACCGACGGTCGGCCTGCTGCTTTGGCGCATCCGCAAAGTGTTCGAGGAGTACTCTCGCGAGTACGAAGTGCTCGTCCTCGATGACGGCAGCACCGACGCCACCGCCGACACGCTCTCGCCGTATACCGAAGTCATGCCTGTCACCGTGCTGCGACACGAGACGCGCAAAGGCTACGCGGCGGCGGTCGATGCCCTCGCACGCGCTGCCTCGAAACGAACGCGATATCCGCGACGGGACGCCGTGATCTTCATGCAGGCGGACCTCACGGACCAGCCCGAGCACATTCCCGAGCTCGTCAAGCGATTCGAGGGTGGCGCGGACGTCGTCGTAGCCGAGCAAGCGCAGACGCCGATCTCGGCGCCCGTGCCCGTGCGCCGGCTGCGCCGGATCGCGCACTGGCTCCAACGCTTCGCGACGAAGATCGAGGGTGTGACCGATCCCTTCGGCAGCTTTCGACTGGCGAGAGTGGCCGTCCTCCGCGACGCCATCAAGGAGCGCGGCGATACGCCGATCGTCTCCGGGACCGGTTGGGCGGTGAACGTCGACTTTTTGCTCGCGGTACGGCCGTTCGCGCGCCGCATCGAGGCGGTCGCACTCGACCCGCGCTACGATTTGCGCCCCCGCGAGACGCGCGTGCGTCCGATCGCGGACGCGATGGATCTCTATCGTTTCGGCCGGGCGCATCGCGCTCGGCGCATGGCAGCGAGCGCTTCATGATGCGTTCTTTGATGGCGATGATCATCCTCGCCTCCGCGGTGTCGCTCGCGGCGCCGGCGCCGGCGGCGGCGCAGAGCGACACGGCCATCGGACTCAAGAGCGTGCCGTTCGGGATCGGCGAGGTCTGCGTGTACGACGTGTACTTCGGTCCGATCCGCGCCGGAACCGGCCGCATGGAAGTCGTGGACATTCAGGAGCTGCGCGGCAAGCAGGCGTATCACATGGTGTTCACGGTCAAAGGCGGCACGTTTTTCTATAGGGTCGACGACCGCTACGAGATCTGGGTCGATACGTCCACGCTCTCGTCGCTGCGGTACGTCCAGAACATCCGCGAAGGCGGCTACCACCGGAACACGACGTACGACATGTATCCGGAGCGCGCCGTGTACACCGAGAACGGCGGCGAGGAGCAGCCGAGCGTGAGCAATCCGCTCGACGACGGATCGTTCGTGTACTTCATTCGCACCGTGCCGCTGAAAGTCGGTGAGAAGCACGAATTTCAGCGCTACTTCAAGCCCGACCGCAATCCGGTCATTCTCACGGCGACGCGCAAAGAGCGCATCGATGTTCCCGTCGGCAAGTTCGACGCGCTGGTGATCCATCCGACGATCAAGGCCAAGGGACTGTTCGCCGCTGATGGAAACGCCGAGGTCTTCCTCACCGACGACGCGCGGCGCATCATGCTGGCGATGAAGACCAAGCTGTCGTTCGGCTCCCTCAACCTGTACCTGAAATCGTACCTCCCCCCGAAGACGCCGCCCGCGCCCGCGACGAAGTAACGCCGCCGGAGGCCGATCTCGCCTCCGTGCGCACCGTTCCCATCGCGCGCCGTCCGAACAAGGTGCGGGCTGAGGAGTTCGCCGCTCCGCCGGGCGCAGACGCGAGCTTCGGCGCCTTTTACAGATCGCTTCCCGACGTGCTCGTCGCGCGCGACTTCAAGAAAGTCGTCGACGCGATCGTCGGTGCCGCCGGCCGGCGTGGGGTGATCGTCATGGTCGGCGGCCACGTCGTGAAGACCGGCGTCGCCCCCGTGCTCATCGAGCTGATGCGCCGCGGCGTGCTGACGCATCTCGCCATGAACGGCAGCGCGGCCATCCACGACTACGAGATCGCGCGCTTCGGCGGCACGTCGGAGGATGTCGCCGCCGGTCTCCGCGATGGCACCTTCGGCATGGCCGAGGAAACCGGCCGCGGCATGAACGACGCCTTCACCCGAGGGATGCGCGAATCGTGGGGGATGGGCGAAGCGCTCGCGCGCGCGCTCGAGGCGGAGCCGTCACCGGTGCATCCCGAGCTGTCGCTGCTGCTCAACGCGCGACACCTCGGCGTCGGCCTCTCGGTGCACGCGGCACTCGGCGCCGAGATCATCCATCAGCATCCGGCGGCGGACGGTGCCGCGATCGGGGACACCAGCCATCGCGACTTCCGACGCCTTGCCGCCGCACTCACGACAATCGATGACGGAGGCGTCGTGCTCAACCTCGGCAGCGCGGTCGTGCTCCCGGAAGTGTTCCTCAAAGCCCTCACGATCGCACGCAATCTCAACGCAGGCCGTCCCACGAACTTCACGACGTGCGACATGGACATGATCCGCCACTACCGTCCCCGCGTGAACGTCGTACAGCGCCCCGTCCTCGCCGGCGGCCAAGGCTTCGAGATCACCGGGCATCACGAGATCATGGTGCCGTTGCTTGTTTGGTCTGTCGTTGAGCGACTGGGGGCCGGGGGTTAGGGGATGGGGGATAGGGCGCGGGAAGGGATTCGTGCGTCGTCCAAAAAAACGAGCGCACAGAATTCTTTGCGGCACCGAGCTCTACCGCGAATGCAACATCTGCGTCGTTATTCGGCGCAGTTCCAGAGGTCACCATTCTGCGGCAACGAAAAAGCCGACCGTTTCCGGTCGGCTTTCATCGTGCGGCTGCGAGTGTCGAGCGAACTACGCGCCGAACTTTTCGCGCATCCGGCGCGCTGTGTCGGGGCTGACGATCCGAATGATGAAGTAGAGCACGAGGCCAATGAGCGCGATCTTGAACGCGACGCCGAGTAGGCCGAGCAGAAGCGCGAACAGAACGCCGAAGATGCCGAACACGAAGTTCAACGCGAACAGCCCGAGCAGGGCGATGATACCGATGGTAAAAATGGTCTTGAGCATTGTCTTCTCCTCAGGATTGCTGTCTCCCTTACGCTCGAGTACAGGGTCGAGTTTCAGGGCGTTGGATGAGTGTATCGTCACGTGAGCGCGCCGTCCACCACGCCGGCGTCAGATGTGATTGTCGTTGGTGGGGGGATCATTGGACTGGCGTGCGCGGCGGCGATCGCCGACCGTGGCATCGCGGTGACGCTCGTCGGGGAATCGCTCGCGGGCGAAGCGTCGCCGGCTTCCGCGGGACTCCTGGCGCCGAGCATCGCTACCGGCTCGGACGGCGCGCGCGCGTTCGCGATTGCCGCGCGCGACCGCTTTCCGTCGTTCGTCGACCTGCTCGCGCGCGAGACGGGGATCACGATTCCCCTCTGGCGCGATGGCATCCTCGAGTTGGCGATGGACGGGCGGGCCGCGAGCCGGATGGAGGAGAACGGTGGTGGGACGTGGCTGGCACGCGCCCAGCTGCTCGCGGAGGAGCCGGCGATCACCGAGGCGGCCGGCGCCATGTTGTACGAGCGCGACGGAGCCGCCGATAGCGTCGCGCTCGTCGGCGCGCTTCGGGTGCACTTGACGCGCTTCCCTCGCGTGCGGCAAATCGCTGGGCTCGTCACCCGAATCTCGGTCGGGTCGGGTGCGACTGAGGTCGAAACGAGTACGGGCGAGCGACTGCGTGCGGATCGCATCGTCCTCGCGGCGGGCGCGTGGGTCGTCGGCATCGCCGGCATTCCGCGCCCGCTTCCTGTCGAGCCCGTGCGGGGTCAGATGCTGGCATTGGGCAGCACCCCCGTTCGGCATCCCACCTTCGGACCGAGTGGCTACATCGTGCCGCGGGCCGGCGTCGCAACCCTCGTCGGCGCGACGAGCGAGCGCGTTGGCTTCGACGCCCGCACCACCGCCGACGGATTGGATCACCTCATGCGCGCCGCACGCATGATTTCGCCGGTCTTCGGCCGGGTAGCGGTACTGCGCTCGTGGGCCGGATTGCGGCCCATGACCCCCGATTTGCTACCCATCATCGGAGCCGATCCTGACGTGCCGGAACTGATCTACGCCTGCGGCCATTCGCGTAATGGGGTGCTGCTGAGCGCAATTACGGGGGATGTCGTAGCCGATATCGTGACGGGCGGTCGCGTGGCGCATGATCTCGCGCCATTTGCGGTTAGCAGATTCGCCGACAGCTGATAACCTACCAAAATGCTATTAACGGTTAGCTAACGCTGGACTCCACATTCGGAGTCGGATATGTTGCGATGCTGGCCGATTCTGACGCTTTCGGACCGAGGGGCGATGGGGGAAGCGCTATATCAAATCATGGGATTGCACCGGCGCGAAACGCTGCCGGAACGCAAACCGTCGTGGCTCAAAGTGCGCGCACCGGGCGGTCCGAGCTACGTGCGTCTCAAGAATCTCATGCGCGAGCTCGACCTCCACACGGTGTGCGAGGAAGCGCACTGCCCCAACGTCGGCGAGTGCTGGGAACATGGTACCGCGACCTTCATGATCCTCGGCGACGTCTGCACGCGAAACTGCGCCTACTGCGCCGTCGCCCACGGCCGTCCCCCGAAGTACGACATCACCGAGCCTGATCGCGTCGCCGCGGCAATCGGTGAGATGCAGCTCCAACACGCGGTCATCACCTCGGTCGACCGCGACGACCTGCCTGACTTTGGCGCCCATATTTTCGCCGAGACCATCCGGCAGATCAAAGCGCGTCTACCCGACTGTTCTGTCGAGGTGCTCGTCCCCGACTTTCAGGGGAATGAAGACTCGATCCGCGCCGTGCTCGACGCGCGTCCCGACATTTACAATCACAATACCGAGACCGTCCCGCGCCTCTACAAGAAATGCCGGCCCGGCGGACGCTACGAGCGCGTGAAGCAGATCTTCCGCTTTGCGAAGCAGTACGCGCCCGACATCCCGACCAAGACCGGCATCATCCTCGGCATGGGCGAGACGATCGAAGAGGTCGTGCAAACGATGCACGAGCTACGTGAAGTCGACGTCGACATTCTGACGCTAGGTCAGTATTTGCGCCCCAGCGAAGCGCACATCCCGCTCGACCGGTACGTCACGCCGGCGGAGTTTAGTCATCTGAAAACCATTGGAATGGATATGGGATTCCGTCACGTCGAGTCGGGCCCTCTCGTGCGCTCGAGTTACCACGCGTGGGAGCAAGTTCAAGACGCTAGACGTCAAATGGCAGATGTCAGCAGCCAAAGCGCTGTCACTGACATCTGACTTCTGACATCTTCAACTACCGCTCCAATGGCCCCCAAGAAAAAACCGGACAGCAGTCGCGACGAGAGCGAGTCGAAAGGCGGCGCACAGTCTGATGACTCCGCACTTCGGCGCACGCTGCTTCGTTCGATGCTCTTACAACGCCGCTTCGAAGAACGCACCGCCGAGGCGTACGCGCTCGGCAAGATCGGCGGGTTTTGCCATCTCTACATCGGACAAGAGGCCGTCGGCACGGGCACCATCAGCATGCTGCGCGACGATGACTACGTCATCACGACCTATCGCGATCATGGTCAGGCGTTGGCGCGTGGCGTGAGCCCACGCGCGGTCATGTCGGAACTGTTCGGGCGCGCCGACGGATGCAGCAAAGGGAAAGGCGGCTCGATGCATCTTTTCGATCGCGAGCGCAATTTTCTCGGCGGACACGGGATCGTCGGCGCGCACATTCCCATCGGCACCGGTGTCGGCTTCGCGATCAAGTATCGCGGCGGCGACCAGGTCTGCCTCTGCTTTTTCGGCGAGGCCGCGGTGAACAACGGCGCGTTCCACGAGGCGCTCAACATGGCCGCGCTCTGGAAGCTGCCCGTGATCTATTGCATCGAGAACAACCGCTACGGCATGGGTACGGCACTCGAGCGCGCGTCGGCCATCAATGACATCGCCGAGCGTGCGTGCTCGTACGACATGCCCAATGAGGTCGTCGACGGACAGGATGTGATGGCGGTCCGGGCGGCAATGCAGCGCGCCGTGCATCGCGCGCGCAGCGAGCATATCCCGACGCTACTCGAGGTCCGGACCTATCGCTTCATGGGCCATTCGATGTCCGACGCGGCGAGCGGCACCTACCGCAGCAAGGAAGAGCTCGACGAGTCCATGAAGCGCGATCCGGTGAGCGTGCTGCGCTCGATGATGGAGCAGTCGGATGGCTGGACCGATGAGGACATGACCAAGCTCGACGATGAGCTCAAGGCGATCTGCGAGGACGCCTGGAACTTCGCCGACGCGAGTCCCGAGCCGCCCCTGGAGGCGTTGTTCGAGGACGTGCTGGTGGACACGACGAGTTGAAAGGATCGGGTGTGGGGTGGGGGGGGTGGGGTGTGGTTAGCTCCGAGT
>JALZAE010000302.1 GCA_030948535.1 Gemmatimonadota bacterium
GTGCTCGCTTGGGCGGCAGCCGTGGTCGACGTGAGCGCCGACAATACGAGGTGCAACCAGCGCACCCGGTACCGCCTCCCGGACAGCTGCGTCACCGCGACATGTTGTTGGCGATCTGCATCATGTCTTCGCTGTTCTTGATCGACTTCGAGTTGATCTCGTACGCGCGCATCGAGGTGATCATGTCGACCATCTCCTGCACGATCTCGACGTTGCTTCCCTCGAGCGATCCCTGGAGCAAGCGGCCCATCCCTTCATCCTGCGGGAAGCCGCGGATCGCTTCACCGGACGCGGGCGTCTCGGTGTAGAGGTTCTCGCCCATCGACTCGAGGCCGGCCGGATTGGCGAAGCGCGCGAGCTCGATGCGGCCGATCTCCTGGATGTCGGCGCTGCTGGACTTCTTCACCGAGACCACGCCGGTCTTCGAGATCGACACGTCACTCGCGTCGCTCGGGATCTTGATGCCCGGCGAGATCGTGTAGCCGCCGTTGGTGATCAGCGTGCCCGTGTCCGACACCTGAAAATTTCCGTCGCGCGTGTAGCCGACCTGGTTGTTGGCGAGCTGCACCTGAAAGAATCCTTCGCCCTCGATGGCGACGTCGGTCGAGCGACCGGTCGACTCGACGGTGCCCTGCGTGTTCAAGCGCTGCACGCCGGCGAGATGCGTTCCGCGGCCGATCTGGATCACCGGTGTCGTCTTCGAGTCGGTACCGCCGAGGACCGTGGCGCCCTGCACCGTCTGGTAGAGGAGATCCTCGAACTGCGCGCGGCTCCGCTTGAACGCGGTCGTGTTGACGTTGGCGAGGTTGTTGGAGATGACCTCGGTGCGGAGCTGCTGCGCGGCCATGCCGGTCGCGGCGGTGCGGAGAGCGGGATCCATATGGGGTGTGGGCTGAGGGGAGTCGGGCGTCGGGCGTCGGGCGTCGGGCGTCGGGCGTCGGGCCTAAACCGCCTTGCCCAAGTCGTTCGAGATCATGCGGCGAACTTCGTCCATCGTCGTCACGCTCTTCATGACGTTGGCGTATGCGCGCTGCACGGAGATCATGTCGACCATCGAGCCGATCGAGTCGACGTTCGATTCTTCGAGCGCGCCCTGCCGAACGATTCGCGCATCGGCGCCGAGCGGGAGTCGCGTGGTGCTTGGGACGAACATGTTGCTCCCCTCGTGCTGCAACGACTGTCCAGGCGCTGGCGGCGCCTCGAGGCGAAGCTTCGCGATCTCCCTTCCGTCGACCTTTACCGCGCCGCCCTTGTCGATCGTGATCGCGCCCGGGGGAACGACCACCGCGCCACCTTCGGCGAGCAGGGCGTTGCCATGGGAGTCGACGATGCGGTTGGACTCATCGAGGTGGAACGCGCCGCCTCGCGTGAGCCGCTCACCGTTCGGCGAGTCCAGGACGAAGAATCCCGGCCCATCCAGGGCGATGTCCAGCGGGTTGCTCGTCGGCTTGATCGACCCGCCGCGCATGTCGGTCGCCATATCCGGGACCGTCAAGGCATCGCCCACGAGTCGTGCGAACACTCGCTCGGCTTTGAAGCCATCGGTCGAGACGTTCGCAAGGTTGTTCGACACCACTTCCTGGCGGCGTTCCCAGTACTTCAGTGAACTCGCCGCTGAGGCCATCCCGGAGGTTGGATCGGTCGCCATTGGGGATCATCGTTAGGGAGGGAAGTGGACGGTGATGACTGCGCGGGGAGACGTGAATGTCAGAAGTCAGATGTCAGCACTGACTGCCAACCGCTGTGTCCGACGCCCGATGCCTGACGCCCGACGCCTCCTACTAAGGCACGCCCCATGCCCCATCCCGACCTCGCGCCACTGACGACTCAAGTCTTCAGTGCGACGCCAGTTACGCGACGATGATCACGCCGGCGGCAGTTAGTTCCACCCGGCACATCATGCCGCACCCGGATGAATCTGCCGGTCCGCGGCGCGCTCGGTCACTGACTCCAACAGCATGCGGACGGCGTCCTGTGACAGCCCGGTGTGGCGCGCGATCTCGGCGCGGGACTCGCCGCGCGTCGCCAGCGAGAGCACCTTGGCGCCCGCCTTGGTCTCGATCGGCGCCCGTCGCACGGAGCGCCGAATGAAGCCGCCGCCGCGCAGCCTGCGAGCGATGAGCACTACCGCGGCCGCCGTGACCGCGGCGAGCAGAGTGCCACCCGTCGCGAGCCAGGCCGAGCGCGGCAGCGCGCGCAACTGAGCGGCAACCGCGGCCAGGACTGAGATCGCCGCTCCAATGTGCAGGTGCCCCATCGCGACCATCATCCCATCGAAGGCGCGCGGGAACATCACCAACACATCCGCCATCACCAGGCCGAGCAGTACGATGACGGCGAGCATCAGGAGGAACACGTTCGTGGCGCGCTTCACGCGACGGACTCGCGCAGGGGCGCCAGCTCGACGCGCAGCTTTGACAACGCCTTGGAGCGGATCTGTGACACGCGCGACTCGGTGAGCTCGAGGATCGCGGCGATCTCGTGGAGCTTGAGCTCCTCGAAATAGTAGAGCGACAGCACCGTCCGCTCCTGCTCCTTGAGTCGCATGATCGCCTCGCGCAGGATCTCCTGCTCCTGCGTTCGGATGATCTTCTCCTCGATGCCGGGCTCGTTGCCTTCACCCGTCAGCACCTCGACGGGCGCCTGCGATCCATCTTCGCGGTCGCCCGCGGGGCGATCGAGCGGCACGTGCACGGCGCCTTCGACCTCGGCCTGCCACCGCCACAGCGTGTCGACGTCGATGTGCATCGCCTCGGCGGTCTCGCGATCCTCGGGCGTTCTGCCGAGCGTGCGCATGAGTGACTCACGCGCCGCCGCGATCTCGCGCGACTTGCGGCGGATCGAGCGGGGCACGTGATCCTGGCGACGAAGCTCGTCGAGGATCGCGCCGCGAATGCGCGGTACCGCGAAAGTGCTGAACGCCAGCCCTCGCGTCGTGTCGAAGGATCCGAGCGCGTTGATGAGGCCCATGGTGCCGGCGCTCACCAGCTCGTCGAAATCGGTTGCCGCGGCGAGACTGCGGCTGATCTGGCGCGCGACGTGATGCACCAGGCTGAGATTTTCGGTCAGCAGGGCCTCGCGCGCGGCGTCATCGCCGGCGGAGAATCGCTTCCACAGCGCTTTGCTGTCCATATGCTAAGACCTCGATTGAGAATGCCGCGACTCGGCGGAGCGCGGTTGTCCGGTGTGCTCTGTCTGCAGTTCGTCCAGGAGTCGCATCGCGATCTCGTGCATCACGATTGCCGCCGGCGATCCGGCGGCCGCGTCTCCGATCATCATCCCTTCACCTAGTGCCGCTTTGAGCGACGCGTCGTGCGGCACGACGCCGCTGAGTGCGACGTTGCGCTCGAGAAACTGCTCGGCCGCGGTCTGGATCAGCTCGTAGCCGTAAGCCGCCATTCCTTCCTCGCATCCGTTGAGCAGCACTTCCGCGTGCAGCTCGGGATGCTTCGCCGCGGCGGCCTTGATCAGCGCGTACGCGGCGGCGACCGCGATGCGGTCCGACGTCGTGACCGCGATCAAGCGCTCGGCGCCCGCGGCAGAAACGCCCATCACCGACTCCAACCGCGAGCCCCCATCGACGACGACGAGGTCGTACGACGCATAGAGCTCGGCCACGCGCCGGTAGAGCGCGCGGCGCTCGACGGTCGTGAGCGAATCGTCGCGCGCGCCGCCCGGGAGGAGCGTGAGCGTCGTCGTCACGGGAACGAGCAGCTCGCTGGCGCTGACCGCGCCGCCCTTGAGATCGGCGAGCCCCCGCGACGGCGAGGCGCCGACGAGATAGTGCAGCGTCCCCAAGGAGTCGGCCGCGTCCACGAGGAGCACCGAGTAGCCGGCCTCGCTCGCGGTCAGCGCCAACAG
>JALZAE010000305.1 GCA_030948535.1 Gemmatimonadota bacterium
CTCAACAGCAGCTCCTGGTTTCGCTGGATGCGCGTGAGACTCTTGAGTTGATCCGGATTGACGGGACCGTTCACGCCATCGGCGAGAAGTCCGGCATAGCCGCTGATGGCGTTGAGCGGCGTGCGAAGCTCGTGACTCATCACCGCCAGGAACTCGGACTTCGCTTTGTTCGCGCGCTCGGCTTCTTCGCGAATACGCTCCGCTTCCGCGGTCTGGTCGCGAAGCTGTTGGTTGGCGTATACCAGCTCCTCGAAGCTCGACACGAGCAGATCGAGAATCTGCTCCTTCTCCGCGGTGATGTTGAATCGCTCGCCGAGGAACTCGACCTCGACCGGACCACCCGCGCGCGGCCCGCGGCGCCGCTCCGCGTCGGCGATCACGCGCCGCACGCGGGAGAGGAGACGTGCCGGCTCGTACGGCTTCGTGATGTAGTTGTCGGCGCCGCACTCTAGGCCGCGAATGATGTCGAGCGGGTCGCTCAAGCTCGTCAGCAAGACCACGGGCAGCGCGCGCATCTCGAGCTCCGCCTTGATGCGGCGGCAGAGCTCGAACCCATTGATCCCCGGCATGATGACGTCGCTGAGCACGAGGTCGTACGAGGCGCCCTGCACGCGCTCCAGCGCATCTTCGCCGGTGCGCGCGACGTCGGTGCGGTAGCCGTCGCGCTCGAGCAGCGACGCGAGAAGCGCCGCCTGCGTTGCGCTGTCCTCCACGATGAGAATGATGGGAGCGTCCTTGGTCACGCGAGCATCTCCAGCAGGCGAGGCGGAATGCGGTCGAGCGAGATCACTTCGTTCACGAAGCCCGTCTTCACCGCTTCCTGTCCCATGCCGTACACCACCGACGTTTCCTCATCTTGAACCAGGACCACACCGCCCGCCGCGCGCACCGCGCCCACCGCCCCGGCGCCGTCGCTCCCCATTCCGGTCATCAGGAGCGCGATCACGCGCGACCCATACGCGGAAGCTGCGGCGGCGAAGAGGTGCGTGACCGAGGGCCGGAACCCTCCGATCGCCGGCGCATCCGAGAGCATCACGCTCCCGTCGGCGGCAAAGCCGAGATGCCGGTCGTCCGGAGCGATGTAGACGGTGCGAGCCACGACCTTTTCGCCTTGGTCGGCCACCTTGACGTGCAAGCTGCAGCTTCCGCTCAACCAACTCGCGAGTCCGCTGACGAATCCCTTGGCGATGTGCTGCACGATCGCGATCGGCGCGGGAAAATCCGCCGGAAGCGCAATGAGAATGCGGCGCAGTGCCGCCGGGCCGCCCGTCGATGCGCCGATCGCCACCAGCGGCCCGGTGTCGGCGCGCATTCCGAGGGCGCGAGCCGCGCGCTGCTCGCCGGGGCCGCGCGGACCCCACCGGCGTACCACTTTCACCTGCGCCATCCCCTTCGCCATCTCGAGCAACTGACGCCGCTGCTCCTCGAACTCGGGCGCCATCGGCGACGCGGGCTTGGGCAGGACCATTAGCGCGCCCGCCTGCATCGCATCGAACGAGAGGTCGAGCGACGCGCCCGGCCCCGCGGCCGAAACGACGAGAATCGGCGTCGGCGCCACGATCATGATTTCCTTCGTCGCCTCGATGCCGTCCATCAGCGGCATCTGTACATCCATCGTGATCAGGTCCGGCGCCAGCCGCGTCGCCTGGTCCACCGCCTCGACGCCGTTCGACGCTTCGCCCACCACCTGCAGCGCCGGATCGCTATTGAGTATGGCGATCAGCAGCTGCCTGGCGGTGGCAGAGTCGTCGACGACGAGAATGCGGATGGCTCGGGTCACGGTCATCCGATGAGCTGGTGAATCGTATCGAGCAACGCCTGCTGGTCGAAGCTCGACTTCACGATGTACGCGTCCGCGCCCGCCTCGAGTCCGCGCGCGCGATCCTCGGGCGACTCGAGCGATGTCACCAATATCACGGGCAATTCCTTGAATTGCTTCGACGCGCGCATGCGCTCGCAGAGCGCGAAGCCATCGAGGCGGGGCATCTCGACGTCGCTGACCACGAGGTCGGCCCCGCGCTCCTGCAGCAGCCGCCACGCGTCGAGTCCGTCGACGGCGGTGAACACATCATAGCCCGCCGCGTCGAGCACGCTCTGCTCCAGCGTGCGGGTGGTGATCGAATCATCGGCGACCAGCACGCGTCGCCGCGCCGCCACCGGTGCTTCAGCCGCCGGCATCGCGAGGCTCGAGCGATCGGCGCGCGAGAGCCCTGACGAGATGACCGTCATGGGGTTGAGCACGAGGGCGACGCGTCCGCTCGGGAGGAGCGCCGCGCCGCTCAAGTGCGGCATCGCGCGTGGGTCGCGCCGTTCGAGCGGGCGCACGACGAGCTCCGTTTCATCTGTCAGATCATCGACCACCAGGGCCAGCCGGCGCCGTCCGACCGAGAGCAGGATGGCGCGCAGGAGACCGGTCTGCGGCCGCTCCGTCACCGGCGGTCCGAGGATGCGCGCCAGCGTGACGAGTGGCACCGGTCCCTCGGGGGTCACCAGTGCGTGCCGTCCTTCGATGCTGCGCACCTCCGATGGCGCCAATCGCAGCAAGCGCTCGATCGCATCCGTCGGGATGGCGAGCGTATGCGTGCCAACCTCGACGAGCACGGCGCGCGTCGTCGCCAGCGTCAGCGGCGCGGACATCGTGAACGTCGTCCCCTTGCCGGGCGTCCACGTGACTTCGACGTCGCCTCGAATGCGCTCGACCGCCGCGCGCACGATGCCCAGCCCGACGCCGCGACCGGAGATGGCGTTGGCCTCCTGGCGCGTGGTGAAACCCTCCTCGAACAGCGCACGCGCCAATCCCTGTTCGTCGTCCGGAACGGGAACACCCGTCGACTTGAGGCGCTTTCGAATCGCCGCCGTGTCGAGGCCGTTGCCGTCGTCGCTCACCGTGACGACGATCTGCTCCCCGCGCAGCGCGGCCGCGACTGTGACGGTGCCGGTGCTCGGCTTGCCTTTGCGCTCCCGCTCCGCCGGCGTCTCGATGCCGTGGTCGACCGCATTGCGGATCAGATGCATTACCGCATCGCGGAAGCCGTCCAACACCATGCGGTCGGCCTCGACATCTCCGCCGACAATGTCGACCTGAACTTCTTTTCCGGTGGCGGCGGCGAGATCGCGGACGATCCGCGGTAGCAGCTCGCCGAGCTCGGAGAACGGACGCATGCGGAGCGAGCGGGCTCGATGCATCATGTCCGCGGCCAGCCGCACGAGCGACAGCGAATCGCGCGTCATCGATTGCGACATAGCCGTCGTGTCGCGCACGAGCTGCGCGAGGTTACGTTCGATCGCGGACAACGGCTCGGCTATCGCGCCGCCTGCTCCCGCGCGCTCCAGCGCGACGCGAATCGCGCGCGCCGCCGGTCGCCATTCGGCGGCCCAACGCGATGCTTGCTCGCGCAACGCATCGATCGAGTCCGGAGACTCCGCGTTCCGCGCCGCGACAATCATCGATTGTCCCGCCGTCGCTACGAGATCATCCAGCTTCTCGGAGCGTACGCGAATCGTTCCATCGAGCTGCGGTGCCGGCTCAGGCATTGCGGCGACGGTCTGCACAGGAGGCGCTGCCGGCTCGACCGCCGCCGCTTTCGGCGGGGGCACTTCCGGTCGGGCGGGTCCGCTCGGCAGTGGCCGTTGCGGAGCAGCCGCGGCGCTCGGCCGAAAGAGACGGGTCATCGCCGAGAGATCGATGGACGATGGCTCCGCGCCTCCGCGCAGCAATTTCCCCGCGCCCGCGAGCGCGTCGGCCGCGGCGAAGAGCGCCGCGAAGTTCGGTGCCGCGAGCGCGAGGCGTCCATCGCGCGCCGCTGCCAGCGTCTCTTCCATCGCGTGACACGCCTTCGCGATCGCCTGCACACCCGCGGCCCCGGCCGCACCCTTCAGCGTGTGCGCGACGCGGAACACCGACTTGAGACGCTCGGCGTCCGTTGGCTGCGTCTCGAGCGCGAGCAGGTCGGTGTTGAGCACCGCGAGCTGCTCGTCGAGCTCGTCGAG
>JALZAE010000320.1 GCA_030948535.1 Gemmatimonadota bacterium
GTGTTGAGGTGTTGAGGGTGGAGTCGAGATCATCGACCGTACCCTCAGCACCTCAACACCTACACCTAACACCTAGAGCAAGGATGGCGAACGTCACCCCACACTCTCCTACAGTTGCCGCTCCCCCGGGATGCCGTTCGCGGCTGTAATGGTCGGTGCTATGCGGCGTCGCGCAGCGCGAGGAGGCGGAGCGCCGTGTTGTGGGCGAGCTCGAGCGCGACCGCCGATGCGGCGATGATGTCGGGGCGGAAGCCGCTTTCCGTCATGGCGCCGACGACGGTCGCGCGGCCGAGCGCTTGGAGATTGCGCGCGAGATCTTCCGCGGCGCCGCTGGTGCGCGGGCCAACGAGGACGTACACCTCGCGCGCCGCGTAGCGCGTGCGCGGCGCGGCCATCGCCGCGGGCAGACGCGACCCCGGGCGAAGGTACGACTCGTCGGCACAGGCGGACTCCGTATCGAAGAAATGGCTGGCGATGAGCGCGGCCATCGCGCGATCGCCGCCGCCGGCCTCGCGCAGATCGATGATCATCGCCCGCGTCTGGCAGAGCATCCCCAGCGCGGCGAGCGCGGCGTGCCGCGCTTCGCCGACGGGCTCGAGCGAGCGAATGACGACGTAGCCGACGTTGCCCGGCATCCACCGCACGCGCTCGAAGCCGCGCCGGGCGAGCTCGCGCGCATCGGCGAACACGGTAGGACGGCTGGCGCCGACGGGAAGCTCGGTGCCGCTGGTGATCTCACGATCGATGTCGAGCGCGTGAACGAGACTCATACGCCGCCTGCGGAGTGATGCGTTGTCCGGTGCCTGCTCTCACTCCTCTAGACAAAGTCTCAGACGAAATGGTTGCTCCGCGCGCGCATCACAACAGCGTGCCGTGCAGAATCACATACGCGACGCTGAAGTAGATCACGAGCCCCGTCACATCGACGAGCGTCGCGACGAACGGGGCGGACGCGCTCGCGGGATCGAAGCCGAGCTTGCGCAGCAGAAAGGGCAGCATCGATCCGGCCAGCGAGCCGAAGCCCACGATCCCCACGAGCGCGGCGCCGATCGTGATCGCCAACAGGCGATAGTGCGGCCCGTAGTCGAAGAGGTGCAGCTTCTGCCACAGCATGATGCGCGCGATGCCGATGACGCCGAGGATGGCGCCGAGCGTGAGGCCCGTCGGCAGCTCTCGCAGCGCGGTGCGCCACCAGTCGCTCAGCTTCACTTCGCGCAGCGCCAGTGCGCGGATGATGAGCGACGTGGCCTGCGAGCCGGAGTTTCCGCCGGAGCTCATCACCAGCGGGATGAACATCGCCAGCACCGCGGCCCGCTCGATCTCTCCCTGAAATTTCTGCATCGCCGTCGCGGTGAGCATCTCGCTCAAGAACAGGGCGCAGAGCCACGGCGCGCGCTTGCGGATCATCGCCACGAAGCCGAGCGAGTTGTACGACTCGTCGAACGCGCCCATGCCGCCGAATCGCACCACATCCTCCGACCGCTCGTGCACGATCGCGTCGATGACGTCGTCGACGGTGACGATGCCGAGGATGTGATGCGCCTCATCGACCACCGGGATCGCGAGCAGGTTGTATTTCGAGATGAGCCGCGTCACGTCGTCGCGCGACTGCCGGTGCAACACGCTCACCGGCGTCCGCTCGACGACATGGACCACCGGCATCGTGCGCTCGGCCAGCAGCAAGTCGCGCAGCGGCACCGCCCGCACCAGGCGGTGATCGGCATCCACGACGTAGATCGTGTAGACCGTCTCCTTCGACCGGCCCACCTCGCGAATGTGCCGAAGCGTCTGATCGACGGTCCACGTCTGCGGCACGCTGACGAACTCGGTCGTCATGATGCCGCCGGCGGTATCGGGCTCGTAATCGAGCAGCCGCTCCAGCTCGTGGCGCGTCTGATCGTCGAGCAGCTTGATCAGCCGGTGCCGTTCGCCTTCGCTCAGATGGCGAAAAATGTCCGCGCGCTCGTCGGCCGACATCGCCTCGAGCATCGGCGCGGCGACCGCGGCGTTGAGCGTGCCGAAGATCTTGGCCTTTTGCTCGAGCTCGGGCTGATCGAGCACCTGCACCGCGAGATCGAACGGGATCGCCGCGAGCACCTTGGCGGCGGCACCGGCATCGAGATGGTTCAATGCGTCCGCGACATCGGCGGAACGCATGGTCGAGAGCATCTCCGCGAGCTCGGCCGGATCGCCGTGCAGCAGATAGAGCAGCTCGGGGGTATGACCGTTCAACTGTGTTGGCATGGTCGTATATTGGCGACAGAGACCTGAGACACTTGGAGCACGCGTGGTGGAAGTAGCCTCAGGGTACGCCGCGGCTCAAGGCTCGGGCGGAAGCAACCTTCCTCAACCTCACGGACATCTATGATTTGGTCCGATCTGCTGATCCCGGGCGTTCCGATCGTGGAGAAGATCGTGCGCACGCTCGTCGTCTACATCTTCCTGCTCATCGGCCTGCGGCTGGCCGGCAAGCGCGAGCTCGGGCAACTCAATCCGTTCGATCTCGTCGTCCTGTTGATGCTGTCCAATACGGTACAGAACGCGATCATCGGCAACGACAATTCGCTCGTCGGCGGGTTGGTCGGCGCGATGGTGCTGCTGATCGTGAACTACCTGATCGTGCGGTACTTCTATCTGCACCCCAAGGTGCAGCGGTTGGCCGAGGGAGATTCGCTCATCCTGATCAAGGACGGCCGGGTGATCGAGAAGCATCTCAAGCGCGAGCTGATCACGCTGGCCGAGCTGCAGTCGGCGGCGCGCAAGCAGGGAATCGAGGACCTGACGAACATCGCCTGCGCGCGGCTCGAGATCGGCGGCGCGCTCACCTTCGTGATGCACCATCCGTCGGACGAGGAGATGCGCCACCGCGAGCTGATCGAACGATTGGCCGCGATGGAGAAGCACCTGGCCCGGCTCGGTGGACAGCATCTCTCGGCGCAACCATAAGAGCAGACGTCGGACGTCGGATGTCAGAGGTCAGTACTGAAGGCCACCGTCATTCGGGATCATCGAGGCGACGACAATGAGCGTGAAGCCCATGGTTGCGGTCACCGGAGCGACGGGGATGGTTGGCGGGGCGCTGGTGGCGGCGCTCGTGGCCGGTGGTCATCCAGTGCGGCGGCTCGTGCGACATGCCACCCAGCCGATGGCGGGCGTCGAGGACGTGCCGTGGAATCCGGCCGCGCGCGAGCTCGACGTGCGAGATCTCGCCGGCGTCGGGGCGGTGGTGCATCTCGCGGGCGAGAACCTCGCCCAACGCTGGACGGCCGAGCTCAAGCGGCGCATGCGCGAAAGCCGCGTAGAATCGACGCGACTGCTCGCCGATCGCATCGCGCGCATGAGCGATCGGCCCGCGACGCTGGTCACCGCATCGGCGATCGGCATCTACGGGGATCGCGGCGATGAAGTGCTCGACGAATCGTCCGCGCTGGGCACCGGATTTCTCGCCAGCCTCTCGGAGGAGTGGGAGCGCGCATGCGATGCGGCCGAGCAGGTTGGCGTGCGCGTGGTTCACCCGCGCTTCGGCATCATTCTCAGCGAGCGCGGTGGCGCGCTCGAGAAGATGCTTCCCCCCTTCAAGCTCGGCGCCGGCGGCACGCTCGGCGACGGCAGCCAGTGGATGAGCTGGGTCGTCCTCGACGATGTGGTGAGCGCGATTCGCTTCGCGATCGATCATGAGACCGTCGCCGGAGCGGCCAACATCACCGCGCCGAACCCGGTCACGAACGCGCAGTTTACCGACGCCCTCGGCCACGCGCTCCACCGGCCGACGGTCGCGAGGGTCCCGAAGTTCGCGCTCCGACTGATGTACGGCGAGATGGCGGACGCCGCGCTTCTCGCGAGCCAGCGGGTGATGCCGGCGACATTGACCGCCGCCGGATTTCATTTCGCCTATCCCGAGCTCCAGCAAGCGCTGACGAAAGTCCTCGCCTAGCCGAGCTTCACGACGGGATGCTTCGTGTGGAAGGTTGTCGCTTGCTGATACGCGTGCGCCACGGCGAGCACCTTTGCTTCCTCGTACAGCCGGCCGAGGAACGTCAGTGATACCGGCGTGTTGTCCGTATCGCGGAATCCATTCGGCAGAATCACCGCGGGATGCCCGGTGAGATTCGTCGCCGTGAGCTGGCTCCCGTTCGTCGGGCAGACGATGACGTCGACCGTGCTCATCAGCTCGGCCCACTTCTGAATCGCCATCGACCGCACGCGATTCGCGTTCACGTAATCCACGGCCGGGATGAAGCGCGCGACACGGAAGGTGTTCGGCCACGAGCCGTTGTCCTGCGCGGTCATCAGCTTGTCCTTGCCTGACCGCGTCAGATCGTCGAACGCCGCGGCGCCCTCGGCGGTGAGAATGATGCGCATCGCGCCGTATTGGAAATCGGGGATCTCCACCGGAATCAGGTTCACGCCGAGCCGCTTCATCACCTCGAGCGCCGCGTCATCGAACGTCTTCGTGAGATGACGCTCCGTCGCATCGAACGCGCTCTTGATGTAGCCGATCTTGAGCGACTGCGGCTTGAGCGTCGCGTCCCATTTGTACGGCGCGGCGCGCACCGACAGGTCGCGGCCGTCGGGTCCCTGAATCGCGTCGAGCACCAGCGCGCAATCCTCGACGCTGCGGCACATCGGGCCGATCTTGTCCATCGTCCACGACAGGGCCATCGCGCCCGTGCGCGGCACGCGACCGAACGTCGGGCGCAGGCCGGTGACGCCGTTCACCGTCGACGGCGACGAGATGCTGCCCAGCGTCTCCGTACCGATTGCGAAGCCGACCAATCCGGCCGATGTAGCGGAGCCCGGTCCGGCGGAGGATCCGCTCGAGCCCGCATCCGGCTTCCACGGATTTCGCGTGCGCGCGCCGAACCAGAGATCGCCCTGCGCCAACTCGCCCAACGAGAGCTTGGCGACAAGTACTGCGCCGGCGGCGTCGAGCCGCTTCACGATCTCGGCGTCTTCGTCGAACGTCTGGTCCTTGTACGGCGGCGAGCCCCACGTCGTCGGATAGCCTTTGACGGCGAACAGATCCTTCGCGCCCCACGGAATGCCGTGCAACGGTCCGCGATATTTTCCGCGGGCGATCTCGGTGTCGGCGGCCTTGGCCTGCTCGAGCGCGCGATCCTCGGTCAGGGTGATCACGCAGTGCAGCACCGGATCGTATTTCTTGAGTCGCGCCAGGTACATCTGCGTCAGCGCAAGCGACGACACCTTCTTCGTGCGCACGAGCTCCGAGAGCACGGTGACGGGCTCGAACGCGAGGGCTTCGAGATCGCTCGGCACCGCGGGTATCGTGACCTTCGACCGCACTGGCGCTTGCTTGCCGAGCGGACCGGCCGGGACGGAGGCGCCGAGCGGCAGCGGATTGAAGATGATTGCCGGCGCGATGCCATTCTCGAGCTTGATCGCATGCAGCGTCTCGAGACTCGTCTCCTGAGTCTTCAGCGCGGCGACCATCTGCTTGCGCTGGGTCTCGTCGAATTTCAGTCCCGCCATCTCCTCGGCGCAGGCGATCGTGGCTTCGGTGATCTCTTCACCGCCGGAGATCTTGCCCCAGAGCACGCCGGGCAGCAGGGTGGATCCCAATCCGACGGCGGAGAAGTACGCCATGAAGGAGCGTCTGTCGTGAGGGGCAGAGATGGACATTGAGAGGCAAGGCAAAGGGGATAGGCGGCGAGGGACGATTCAGATTTATACGAATACGTCGTGACCGACGCCAGCGTTTGGCGCTCGCGAGCGCGGTAGATTGCGGTCTGGTTTTCTGCGGAGAGAGTGAGATGCCCCAAGTGCCATTCAGCCTCCTGCCCGAAGGCGCTCGTGTGTGGGTATTCGGCAGCGACGCGCCCGTGGTCGGGCAGCAAGCCGAGCGCCTGCTGAGCGCCACCGATGATTTCCTCGAGCAGTGGGCCGCGCATGGCGCGCCGCTCACGTGCGCGCGAGCGTGGCGAGACGACCGCTTTCTCGTGATCGCCGTCGACGAGAGCAACGCCGGCGCCTCGGGCTGCTCGATCGACGGACTCTTTCGCGTGCTGGGCGGGCTCGAGAGCGAGATCGGCGCTAGCCTGCGCGGATCGGGAAAAGTGTTCTACCGCGACGCGTCGGGCGTCGTGGCATCGGCGCCGCGCGCGGAGTTCAAGCGGCTCGCCGCGGCGGGCGAGATCGGCGAAGACTCGATCGTGTTCGACACATCGGTGACGAGTCTCGCGGACTACACCTCGCGCTTCGAGTCGCCGGCTGGGCGGAGCTGGCACGCGCAGCTGCTCCCCGCGCGCAGAGCGATCTAAGGCAGCGCCACCAGGCTATGCCAGCCAGTCGTCCAGATGCTGCGCCACGAACACGTCGTCGATCATCGTCGGATAGCGGCGCGCGATGCGGTCGATGGCATCCGCCTGGCCGGGCGACAATCCCTCGTTCGGGTCGAGACACCACGTACCGCGCATGAGGCCCTGACGTCGCAGCACCTCGTGGATGCCGGCGATGCACCCGCGAAATCCATGGTGCACGTCGAAGATCGCGCCGTTCATCTCGGTGACCGTCGCCGCCTCCAACAGCCACCCGGAGCCGAGGTTGTCGGCGCTGCGCGCGTCGCGGATGAGCTGCAGCTGCTGGACGGCGCAGGTGGTCCACACTGCCCAATGTCCGAGCAGGCCGCCGTCGAGATAGCGGAACGACGTGCCCCCCTCATGCGATGCGACGGGGAACGGAGTCAGCAGATCGAGCACGATGTTGTCATCGTTGCCGGTGTAGAGCGCGATGTCATCGCGCCCGCTCTCCATGACGGCACGCACGACGTCGAGTGTGAAGTAGCGGTCGAACGGCGCGATCTTGATCGCGACGACGTTCTTGATCTCGGCGAATTTCCGCCAGAACGAGAAGCTCAGCACGCGTCCGCCAACCGCCGGCTGCAGATAGAATCCGACGATCGGAATCGCCTCGGCGATCTCGCGGGCGTGCGTGAGCATCTCGTCGTCGCTCGCATCGCCAAAGGCGGTGAGGCTGAGAAGACCCGCATCGTAGCCCAGGTCGAGCGCGAGACGTGCTTCGCGCATCGCCTGCGTCGTGCGTCCGACGACTCCGGCAATCTTCACGAAGGGGCGGACCGGCTCGCCGTGCGCCGTGCGCGCGAGCCACGTATCGGCGCCCTCCGATGCGAGGGAGAGCACCGGCTCGAGCAGCCCGTGATCCCGGATGGCGAACTGCGTCGTGTGTACGCCGACGGCGATGCCGCCCGCGCCGGACTCGACGTAGTACCGCGTCAACGCGCGCTGATGCGTTTCATCGAGCTTCCGCTGCGCGTCGAGCGCCAACGGATGCGCCGGCAGAACTTGACCCGCGAGCAAGTGGCGGCGGAGCTCGAGATTGTTCACTGCACTCCAGTCGTCAGGCGTCGGCCTTTCAGCAGCTCACAAACTTGCTAGAACTTTCCGTCCCGCGCCTCGAAGTGCGTCGGCTTGTCGAGCAGCATGCCGCCATGGCGCAGCCAGACCGCGGTCCACGCGATGAGCTGTTCTTGCGACACGGCCAGCGACCCAAAGAGCTGCTCGGCGCGCGCGGCGTTGCTCAACAGCGCGGTCCGCTCTTCGGCGCCCGTGAAGATTGGCGACCGGCGGAAGCGCTCGGCGAACTTCTTCGCCAGCTCGCGCACCGAGACCGTCTCTTTGCCCGTGACATTCAGAATGAACGGCGGCGTGCCGGCGTATTCGAGCAGGCGGATGGCGCGCGCGTTGGCGTCGCCCTGCCAGATGACGTTGACGTGTCCCATGCGCACGTCGACCGCCTTGCTGTGAAAGACCTTCAGCGCGATGTCGGTGAGTACGCCGTAGCGAAGGTCGACGGCATAGTTCAGCCGCATGATCGCGACCTTGGTACCGTTGCGCTCGGCGTAGTACTCGAACACCCGCTCGCGGCCGAGACACGAATGCGCGTACTCGCCGATCGGTCCGACCGAGTCCGTCTCGACCGAGCCCTTGTTGAGCGGCGCGGACAGCGGGTAGACGTTGCCCGTCGAGAAGACGACGATGCGCGACTTGGCGTAGCGATTGGCGACGAGTCCGGGAATCGCCGTGTTCGCGGCCCACGTTCCACCGGGGGAATCCGTGGTGCCGAATTTCTGGCCCGCCATGAAGATGACATTGGGCGCCTCCGGCAGCGCGGCGACTTCGTCGGCGCTGGTGAGGTCCGCTCGCACCGTCTCGATCCCCTGGCCCTGCAGCGTCTTTTCCGCGGTGCCCGACGCGAAGCGGCTCACCGCGATCACGCGATCCGTCCGGCCGAGTTGCGTGAGGGCGCGCCGGAGCATGTGCGCGAGCGACGGGCCCATCTTGCCGCCGGCACCAAGAACGATGATGTCGCCCTTCACCCGGCCCAGGGTGCCGAGTACGCCATCGGTCGGCCGGGAGAGAAGCTCCTCGAGCTCCTCGACGGTCGTAGGCGCGTTGAGATCCTCTTCGGTCAGCGCGCGCGCGGGCATTTCAAGCTTGGTTGTCGTCAAATTCTTTTCGAGCCTCTTCGGCGCCTTTGAAGCCAATGGTGGTGTGCGTCTTGTCGCAGAACGGTTTCTTAGAGGACGCGCCACAACGACAAAGGGAGAAGCGCGGTCCCGGCACCGCGATTGGGTTCCCCTCGTGATCCATGAGGGATACCTCACCTTCGACGCGATACGGACCGTCTTTCAACACCTTTATCGTCACGGACATGGCTGCTCCAAGAATGAGTTTCGGCTGTTTACGATGAATACTTCACGTTGCACGGTTTGTGGACAGCGCCGCGGCGGTCCGCTTGAGGCGGCCGACCATGGCGGTGAGCCCGATCTCGCGGGTGTGCAGACCAATCCCATCCATCATGATGCGCACGAAGTCGGCCGGAATCGCCAGCGTGGTTTCAGGCGGCTGGTCATTCACCGCTGAAAAGAGAATCGCCAGAAACGCCGCGATCGTGGGCGATTGCCGAGTGTCGAGATCGGCGTAGAAGTGCAGCTTCCCCTCGACGAGCTCCGGAAAGATGTCGACGCGCGTCTGGCATTCCGGCACCGTGAACTCGGCGCGATCGACTTCGCGATAGCGCTCGGGCAAGGGCTCGAGCTTCTTCGCGTACGCGACGAGCGTCTGCATTTTCTCTTCGCGCGACATCGATCCGAAGCGCTTCAGCGCGCGGTCGATGCTGGGCGGAATTGGCGTGGCGTCGTCCATGAATGAAAGCTAGTGAATCTTGCGGGCGCGCTACTCGCCGCGGATAGAAAGAACCAAAAAAGGACATCCAGAGCGCTTGCCGCATCCGCATCCAGATCGACGCAGATTAGCACGGCTGCGAGCAGCCCTTGAAGAAAATCCGTGGCTTTGATTGCTGGGAACGACGTCCAAGCTCGGATACGTTGTAGGTGAAGGCTCTGATCACTGAACACTGTTTCCGGGGGAGACACGTGCCGACGAGAAATGCGAGCGCGGTTTGGGAAGGCGGGCTGAAAGGGGGGAAGGGATCGTTCAAGGGACAGACGGGCTTGGGGGGCGCGTATTCCTTCGGCTCGCGATTCGCCGAAGAGGCCGGATCGAATCCTGAGGAGCTGCTCGCGGCGGCGGAGGCGGCGTGCTTCAGCATGGCGCTGAGCGGGGCGCTCGAGGGGGCGGGGACACCAGCGCAACGCGTCGAGACGAAGGCGGCGTGCACCGTCGAGAAAGTCGGCAACGGCTTCAAGATCACGACGATGAAGCTCAACGTCACCGCGACGGTTCCTAACATCGACAACGCGAAGTTCCAGGAAATCGCGAAGGCGACCAAGGACGGGTGCCCCGTGTCCGGTGCGCTCAAAGGGAACGTCGACATTCAGCTAGAGGCGACGCTGGGCTAGAGCGCCGCAAGATCGTACGCCACGTCGCACGACCTCGGGCGTGGCGTGCCGCATCCGCAGCACGGCCTGGTATTCCTTCACGGATGATGACTGGGTCGACGCGCGCCCGAGGATCGAAGCAATGTTGGCGCGACACCCCTGACCGTTGAGCCACCGAGGAGCAGCGAATGAAAGATGCGACCTGGTACCGCTGGGATGACATGCCGAAGGAAAAAGTCACCGACGTGCTCGACCGGCGGCTCATCACCGGCGACCGCATGATGATCGCGCACGTCTACTTGAAGAAGGGCTGCGTCGTTCCCAAGCACTCGCACGACAACGAGCAGATCACCTACATCCTCGAGGGCGCGCTCAAGTTCAAGCTTGGCGAGGATGGATCGGACGAGCTCATGGTGTCGGCCGGGGAGGTGTTGATGATCCCGAGCAACCTGCCGCACAGCGCGGAAGCGATGGAGGACACGCTCGACGTCGACATCTTCTGTCCGCCGCGCCAGGACTGGCTCGACAAGACCGACGCGTACCTCCGCACGAAGTAGCGGGCTCCCGTCGTGGATCTCGGGCTCAAGGGGAAGATCGCGCTCGTTGCGGCGGCGAGCCGTGGACTCGGTCTCGCCATCGCCGAGGAGTTGGCCGCCGAAGGCGCGTCGCTCATCATCTGCGCGCGCGGCGCCGACGCGCTGCACGCCGCGCGCGACGCGATCGCCGCGCGTGGGGCCGAGGTCGAGGCGATCGTCGCCGATCTCTCGACCGCGAACGGCATCGCCGCCGTTGCCGCCGCCGCGCTCCAGCGCCATGGACGCGTCGATGTGCTGGTCACGAACTCCGGTGGTCCACCCGCGGGCCGCTTCGACGCGCACGACTGGAGCGTCTGGCAGAACGCCGTCGATCTCCTCCTGCGCAGTGCGGTCGAGCTCACGCGCGCCGTCCTTCCCGGCATGCGGGAGCGGCGGTGGGGCCGAATCATCAACGTGACTTCGATCGCTGTGAAGCAGCCGGTCGACAATCTCATCTTGTCGAACAGCATCCGCGCCGCGGTCACAGGCTGGGCGCGCACCTTGGCGAACGAAGTCGCGGCCGAGGGCGTGACGGTGAACAACATTCTGCCGGGCTATACGCGCACCGAGCGCGTGGAGTCGCTCGCTCGCTCCACGGCGACCGCGGAGGGGATCGACGCCGCTGCTGTGACGGCGCGCTTCACCTCGCAAATTCCAATGCGCCGACTGGGCGAGCCCCGCGAATTCGCCGCGCTCGCGGCGTTTCTCGCATCGGAGCGCGCGAGCTTCATTACCGCGCAGTCGATTGCGGTGGATGGCGGGTGGGTGAAGGGGCTGGTTTGAGAAGAGGTGTGAGGTGTTGAGGTGCTGAGGTGTTGAG
>JALZAE010000105.1 GCA_030948535.1 Gemmatimonadota bacterium
CGCGGCTTTGATCAGGCTGTAGATGATCTGAAAGGTATTGAATGCGAGGCGCAACCCGAGCTGCATGTCTTCGGGCGAGATGCCGGTCGCGAGCACGGCGGTGCCGTACGCGGTGAGCACGCCGACGGCGTTCGCCACGATCGTCAACACCGGCAGCATGATGAGCGCGGCGAGTACTCGCGGCACGACGAGATACGACATCGGATCGTAGGCGAGCGTCTCGAGCGCGTCGATCTGCTCGGTTACCCGCATCGTCCCGATCTCGGCGGTCATGCGCGCGCCGACGCGGCCCGTGAGCACGAGCCCGGTGAGCAGCGGCCCGAGCTCGAGGATCACCGTCTGTCGCGAGATGAGTCCGACGACCGAGTTCTGCACGCCCGCGAAGAGCTGATAGAACGCCTGGTACGCCGTCACCGCGCCGATGAACGCGGCCACGATCGCCGCCAGCGGAACGGAGTCGACGCCGATGCCGCGCAACTGCGCGAAGAGGAGCCGCATGTACGTCGCCGGATCGCCGAAGCCGCGGCCGATGTCCTTGGCGAAGTAGACCCGCCGCCCGATCTCGCGAAACACCGACGCCGCGCCTCGCGCGACGCGGCGAAACACGAAGATGCCGGCGCGTTGAGGTACGGGTAGCGCGGCCGTCGAGTGCGGATCAGTCATTCAAAACCAGGCGTCAGCGGTCAGCGGTCGGCGAAGGGCCGGGACGTGTCAGCTGCAAACCTACTCTGGCGAGTGACCGCTGACGACTGACGCGCTGGTTTTCACGTTCTAGTTCGAAGGAGAAAGAAGAAACCAATCACTCCAAACAGAATGTTGGGTAACCAGGCGGAGAGGGTCGGCGGTAGGATGCCGCCGCCGCCGATAGCCTTGGTGATCTGAATCAGCATCAGAAAGAGCACCGTGGTCGCGAGGCTGACGCCGATGCCGTAGGCGGCGCCGCCGCGCTGGGTGCTCGTCGCCAGCGGCGCGCCGAAAATCGCGATGATGATGCAGGTGATCGGAATCGCGAGCTTGAGCGCGCGCTCCACTTTGAGCTCGTTCGCGTCACCGCCCGAGCGCTCCAGCGCCGAGATGAACCGGCTCAGGTCGCGATAGCCCATCTCCTGCGGGCTCCTCGGCTTCGCCAATAGATCGGCCGGCGATTCAATGAAGCGCCGCTCGCGCAACGAGTCGAACACGATCGCGATGTCCGAGCTCGAATCGGGGAGGATGTGCATCACACCTTTGTGCACGAGCCATCCTCTGCCCGAATCCCACGTCGCGCGCTGCGCGTTGGTGAGGCGCGAGGGATAGTCGGGACCGCGGCCCTTGCGCTCGATCTGCAGGCCCGTCAGCTCCTTCGCATCGATGGCCAGTGTCGAGATCTTGTAGACCCGGCCGCCGTCGGATGAGTACGCAAAGTTGAACCGCGTGCTGCCGTTCGAGAACTTGTGCTCCTCGAGCAGCGCCGCGCGCTTCGCGTTCGTGAAGGGAACGATCTCGCCGAGCAGGAGCGCGCACGCCGCGGCCAACACCGATGCCGCGAAGATCGGCGCGACGAGCCGATGGAAGCTGATCCCCGTCGCCTTCGCCGCCGTGATCTCCGAATGGCGCGTGAACGCGCCGATCGAGAATACTGTCGCGAAGAGTACGGCCGCCGGCAGCACCATGAACATCGAGTCTGGAATCCAATACACATAGCTCAGCGCGATCGCACCTTTCGACAGGTTTCGGCCGAGGTACTTCTCGAGGTGATCGGTCAGATCGATGACGATGACGAGCAGCGGAAAGCCGAACGCCGTCGTCACGAAGATCTTCCAGAATTCGCCGAACACGTAGCGATCGAGGGGACGAAAAGGCAGTCGCATTACGCCTGTCCCGCGTGGCGGCGGTCGCCGAGGACGCGTGCTCGCATCGCCTGCCGCCGGATCCAGCCGCGCAACGCTTCCCAGAGCTCGCCCATGTCGCCCCCGCGCGCGGTCGCGCCGCTCTTGCTCACGCGCACCAGGAAAATCAGCCCAATGATGGTGAGCACGATATTGACGATCCACATGGCCAGCACGGGCGCGACGTACAGGCTCTGCGCTAGCGTCTCGCCGGCGATCAAGCCGATGTAGTAGATCGAGAAGACGAACAGACTCACGCCGATCACCAGGCCCACGCCGCCGCGGGGAAAGCGCAGCGCGATCGGCGCGCCGACCAGCACGAAGACGACACACGCGGCCGCGAGCGCGAACATCTTCTGGATCTGTGTGTCGTAGCGATTCACCGATTGCTCGGCGTCGACGATGCGCAGCTTCACCGCCTCGAACTGCGAGATTCTCCCGGACACGGAGCGCTGACCGGGCGCGCCGCCATCGGTGCCGAGCTCATAGCGCATCGACGCGCGTGCGTCGGGAGAGTTCGCGTCGAACGTCATGTCTCCGCCGGCCGAGGGGGGCAGCTGCCGTCGGATGTTCGGCGGCGTCACCGGTTGGAGCGCGATGACGGGAGGCCTTCCGGTCGCGGGCGGCGCGACGGCCACTGCGCCCGGCGCGATCTGCGGCGTACCCGGCGCGGGCGGACGAGCCGAGAACGATGGTTGCTGCACGGGCGTCGTCGCCCCGGGCGCCGCCGCACCCGGCGGCTCGTAGGTCGCCTTGCCGGCGGCCAATCCCGCCGCGCCGAGGATGCCGCAGTACACGCGGCCGATGCCGAACGGCCGGCGATGGGTGGTCGATGTCGGTGGCGGCACGACCGTCTCGCCCGTCGCCACCCGGCGCGTGGTTCCGACGACCGCCGAGGCGAAAGCCGACTTCGCATCCTCCAGCGCGCTGTAATTCTGCTCGAAGACATGTGTCATCTCGCAGACAGACATCTCACGCTCGCTCTTGAAGTCGTCGCTCTGGGTGGCCTCGAACTTGTTGCTGACCCCCTTCACGCGAACGTTGTCCGCCGTGAAATACACGCGCTGCAGCTCGCCCGGCTTGTCTTTCGGAGATTCCTCCGAGTAGCCGTTGAAGAGCGTCATGTCGAGATCTTTGAAGTCCGGCGACAGCCCCATCCGACCGCTGTCGGCGTAGATGGTACGGCGGTGCACCGGGTCGCCCATGTCGTAGATGACGACCTCACGCAGCCCGTTGGTCGCCTCGTCGATGTGTCCCGCGCGCAGGTAGAGCTTGCCCGGCGACACCTCGTTGATCTCCTGCTCGCGCAGCGCGAAGGTCGGCTTCTTCTTGCCGATGTCGGCCTCGAGGGTGCGCAGCCGATGGTTCGTGCGCGGCAGCACCTGATCGTTGAAGGCGAGCATCACCAACGACATCGCGAAGCCGCCCCACAGCACGGGCGTGATCAGCCGCACGATGCCGATCCCGTTCGCCTTCAGCGCGGTGACCTCGTTCTCCGATGCGAGCCGGCTGAAGGCGTACAGCACGGCGACGAGCACCGCCATCGGAATGGTCATCGTGATGATGAAGGGAAGCGAGAGGAGGAAAAACTCGCCGATCACGCTCCACGCCAATCCTTTGCCGACCAGATCGCCGAACCGCTTCGCCACCTGATTCAAGAGCAGCAACGACGTCAGGGCGGCCAGTGCGAAGAGCAGTGGGCCGACGTGTTCTCTCAAGATGTAGCGCGTGAGGATCTTCACTTTGAGCCCGGTCGTCAACGTCAGCAATCAGCGACAAAAACTGACGAACCCGGAGACTGACATCTGACATGTAACGTCTGACATCTGCTTCTCGTGACCATCATTGCGCCGCCAAGGTTTGTAGCTCGCGAGTGAGCGTGCTTCTATATTCACCGCAGCACTCGAACCACAATCTATAGTACGCCGCTGCGGTTGGTCGACCGCACGTGGTACCCCGTTTCGACGATTGGGTGCATCTCTCCCGATTTTTCGTACTCGCCGGCGCGTTCACGCTCGCGCCGCACGTGCTTTCCGCGCAGGCGGTCCCTCGCGACACCACTCCCGATCGGGGGCTCGGTGTCCGCATCCGGCTGCGTCGTGATTCGCTGACGTTCGCGCAGCCCGCCGCGTTCGCCCCCTTCGGACGGTTGTCGCAGGACCGCGTCGCCAGCGAGCTCCTCGCCGAGTCGCGCACGCTCACCCTCACGCGCGCCATCGCGGCCAGGCGCGCAGCCATCTGGGGCGAGATCACCAGCGCCGCCTTCTCCGGGAGCGGTGCGGCGGCCGGCGCGCCATCGCTCACGCCGGCGCCAAGTCCCGTGCTCGTGACACTGCCTGCCGACACAGCCGGCGCCCGGCGCAACGCCACACCGGACATCTTCGGCCCGTACGCGGACCTCGGCGTGCAGCTGCAATCGCGCATGGAGGCCAAGCTCCAACGCGACAAGAACGAGCGATGCCTGCCGAGCGACTTCGTGCTGCCGTTGAGCAACTGCCGCGGCGTGCTCCAGCCGAACTTCGATTTTCAGTTCGGCGTGCGGACCGGGGGCGTCGTCGCCGACCGCATTCACGTGAACGTCGACTACGACTCACAGCGCGAGTTCGACGCATCGAACAACATCTCGATCTTCTATCAAGGCCGGCGCGACGAGATTCTGCAGCGGCTCGAGATTGGCAACGTGTCCTTCTCGCCACCGCCGTCGCGCTTCATCACGAGCGGCATCCCGAGCGGCAACTACGGGCTGCAGGTCGTCGGCCAGATGGGGCCGATGCAGTTTCGCACGATCTACGCGCAGCAGAAGGGCAACGTCATCAAGGACCGCATCTTCACGGTCGGCGACCGGACGCTGCAGTCGATCGACGCGCAGATCGAGGACTATCAGATGGAGCGGCGGCGTTTCTTCTGGGTCGTCGATCCGCGCGTCGCCTTTCCGTCGCGATATCCAAACGTCGACATTCTCGACCGCGACCTTCCCGCGTTCGCCGCGCAGCTCGCCCCGGGCACCCGTCCGCGACGCGTCCTCGTCTATCGCTACCGTCCGCCGAGCATCACGGGCAGCGCATCGCGCGACATCAATGGACCAGTGGCGGTGCCGCGCGGCGCGCGCAACGCGAACGTCGTCGGTCCCTGGGAAGTGCTGCAGCAGGGCGTCGACTACTACACGGATCCGACGAATCTCTGGATCGCGCTCGTCAGTCCGATCAACCGCGGCGAGCGGCTCGCGGTGTCGTACACGGTCACGGGTCCGGGAGGGACCGAGATCGTGGCGCCCTCGATCGGCGGGACGGTGCCGACCACGCGCAGCACGGGGACGAGCACCGACACGCTCAATCTGTTGTGGGACGACGAGGTCACCCCGGGCGATCCCGTTTTCGTGAAGGAGATCCGCTCCGTGTACCGGCTTGGCGGCGACGACATCCAGCGGTCGAGCGTGTCGCTCAAGGTCGTCGTCGGCAGCGGGGGCGATCAGGAGAAGCCGGTCGGCAGCTCGGGCGGGCGCGTCTTCGACACGTTCCTCCAGCTCTTCGGTTTGTCGCAGGCGACCAACGGCTCGACCTTCGACGCCGACAACCGCCTCTGGCCGCGCATTGGGGATCCCAACATCTCACTCGGCGGGGCGAGCGGAACGCAGAAGCTCATTCGCGATCTCTTCGTCGTCTTTCCATCGCTCAAGCCCTTCTCCGACTCGGGGCTCGTGCATCCACCAAATCCCGTCAACGATTCGATTTACCGCACGCCCGATGAAGATCTCCTCTCGCAGCGCCGGCCCCCGACACAGTACCGGCTGCGCGCACACTTCAATGCGGAAGGGGGCGGGGAGGCCGGCTCGCTGAGCTTGGGATCCGTGCAGGTGCGAACGGGCTCGGAGCACATCGTGCTCGATGGCATTCCGCTCACGCGCGAGACGGACTATCACGTCGACTATGAGCTCGGGCGTGTGACGTTCCTTCGACCCGACACGCTCTTCCCGCGGCCGCGGCAGGTGTCCGTGCGCTTCGAGGAGAATCCGCTCTTCGCCACGTCGCCGACATCGATCTTCGGACTTGCGACGCAGTGGCAGATGGAGAACGGCACGCTCAGTTTCACGGCAATTTCGCAGTCGCAGCAGTCGACGTTCAATCGGCCGCCGCTGGGCTTCGAGCCGCAGAGTGCGCTCATCGCCGGCGTGAATGGCAACTTCGGTTGGGAGGCTGAGGGACTGACGCACGCGCTCGACAAGCTGCCCTTCGTGAATACGACGGCGCCATCGCTGGTGAGCGTGCAGGGCGAGCTCGCGACGAGCCGGCCGCGCGCGACGGTGAGCCAGGCGTACCTCGAGTCGTTCGAGGGCGAGGGGGGCGTGCCGCTGCAGTTGTCGGAACAGTTCTGGCGGATCGGCAGCCAGCCCGGGATCTCCGGCGCCGGCATCCATCCGAGCGGCGGCGTCTACAATTTCCCGCTCGATAGCGCGGCGACGCTCACGTGGCAGAACTTGCCGAACGCGAACGGCCGCGTGCTCCAATACTTCGCCGCGCAAATCGACACCCAGTTCAAGTTTGTCGGCGCGGCGAACTCGTTTCAGCCCGCAGAGATCATGATGTGGGCGACGCTCTTTCCGCGAAACATCGGCGGACTCTCGTCGACGCGAAACGACTCGAGCGTCTATCTCTGGCGTACGCCGGGCGGCGGTGGCCGGCGCTGGCGGTCGATTAGCCAGAACCTGAGCCCGACGGGCGCCGACCTGTCGCGCGCCGAGCAGCTGGAGTTTTACGTGCTCATCGACACCACGGCGTTCGGGCGCGCGAAGAATCCGGCGCTCGTGTTCGACTTCGGCGACATCTCGGAGAACTCGGTGTCGTTCGCGCCGGAAACGTTGTCGGTCAAACAGCGCGCGTCGCCCGATGCGTCGCGCTCGGGCGCGACGCTCGATTCGACCTTCACGGGGCGGCACTGGTGGGGGCGCGACCGTCTCGACACCGAGCGCGACCCGATCACCCGATCCTTCGACGCGTCGCGAAACGATACCGGCATCCCGCCATCGGTCGCCGACACGCTCATCAAGCGCTTTCTCGACGGCGGCGCCGACAGCACGCTGTTCAAAGCGCGGCTGTGCAACGCGCTGACGCTGACGACGACCACGTTGGCCGACACGCGCGCCAACTGCACGGCGGGCAATCGGCGGCTCGACGAGGAGGATCTCGATCTCGATGGCGTGCTCAACAGCATCGGCGACGCGCAGCGTAACTCGGAGCGCCTGCTGCGCTACGTCATCGATCTGAGCCAGAGGTCGAGCTTCAATCGCATCGGCCGCTGCTATCGATCACAGACGGATACGACGGGCGTCACCGGCGGGCCGGTGTGCTGGGTGCGCGTGCAGGTTCCGTTCAGCGCGCCGACGGAGACGATAAACGATCCCCTCGTTCGGCGCATCAAGTCGATGCGGTTGACCATCGTGAGTGGCGCGCTGGCGAACCCCGACAGCTTCACCGTCGTACCGATCGCGCGGCTCAAGCTCACCGGTCCGCCGTGGATCAAGCGCGCCGATCGTCCGATCGCGGGGATCGGCGGCGGTCGTACGCCGGGCACGGGCTTCGTCGTCACGGGCACCGTCGGGACGCTCGACAACTCGCCGGAGCACGGGCTCTTCTATCAATCGCCGCCCGGCGTCACCGACCAGCCGGATCAGAAGCTAGCGCAATATTCCACGCAACAGATCCAAGTGAACGAGCGGTCGCTCCGCATCCAAGCGGGCGATCTGCACCTCTACGAGCGCGCCGAGGCGTATTACCGGTTTCCGGAAGGCGACAAGAGCTTCATGGGTTACCGCGAGCTCCGCGTCTGGGCGCGCGGCCGCAACAAAGGATGGGGCCAGAACGGCGACCTGCAATTCTTCGTGAAGATCGGACGCGATCAGGACAACTTTTACGCGTATCGCGTTCCAGTGAACGCGGGCACGACCGTCGACGCGTGGAGTCCCGAAGTGGTTGTCGACTTCAACAAGCTGTTCGCGCTTCGCGCCCAGGTGCAGACGGCGTATCTGCGTGGCGGCAATCCCAACGCGTGCACCGGCGTCGACTCCGCGCTCGTGTCGCGCTCCGATGTCATCGCCACGCCGGGCGCGGCGCGCTACGCCGCCTGCGCGGATGGCTACATCGTCTACACCACGAATCCCGGTGTCAGTCCGCCGAATCTCGCGGCGGTGCAGGAGATGGCGGTGGGGATCGTGCGCGTCGACACCGCCGGGCGCACCGGCTCCATCATCCCGACCGACTCGCTCGAGCTTTGGGTCGACGATGTCCGGCTCGGCGGCCTCGCCACCGAGGCCGGCTACGCCGGACAATTCGGCGTGACCATCCAGGCCGCCGACATCGGCACGCTCCAGGCGAACATCAGCCGGCGCGACAAGAATTTCCGCCAGCTCGCCGAGCAGCCGACGTTCATCACCGATGACCAGTTCAATCTCGCGGCGAGCTTCCGGCTGGACAGGTTTCTGCCGCAGGCGCTCGGCTTGGCGCTGCCGGCGTCGGTGAGCTACGTGCGGACGACGAGCGATCCGTTCTTCCAATCGCGCTCCGACATTCTGGCGCAGGATGTCACCGGGCTGCGCAACCCGAAGACGAGCGCGACCGCGTACTCCCTCGCCGCGCGCCGGGCGACGCCGCTCTCCAGCGCGTTCCTCGGATTTCTGTTCAACACGATGTCGCTGACGACGACGTACGCGACGTCATCGCAGCAGAGCGAGTTCCAGACGGGCGCATCGCGCTCGTTCACGTCGCTGCTCGACTGGAGCCTGGTGTCGCCCGCGCGCACGGCGAAGCTGCCGGGTCTCCTCGACGCCGTCCTCGGTCACCTGCCCAGCTTCCTGCGCGAAACGGAAGCGGTACGGTCGCTGCGCGCGGCCGACATCCGGTGGAATCCGGCGCAGATCCATCTGTCGAGCGGCTACGTGCGCAACAGCGATGACCGGAGCTCGTTCAATCTTCCGATCGCGTTCGCCGGCGACACCGCGCGGCGCGTGACCGGCCTGACCAGCGTCTGGCGCAACGCCAGCACCGTGGAGCTGCATCCCTTCACGAACTTCAGCGCGCGCTGGGATGTCACGTCGCTGCGCGATCTGCGCGACTATCGCGATGTCGGTGTGAGCACTGATCCGAACAGCGGCGCCAGCTTCGACGTCGGCGCAGTCGCCCGCGCCGAGCGCGAGAAGCTGCTCGGCGTCGACGTCGGGTTGGAGCGCGAGCGGCAGATGTCCGCCGTCATCAGCGCCGCGCCGACGATCTCGACGTGGATCCGTCCGCGCTTCGATTTCACCACCTCGTACACGATGCTGCGTGATCCGAACACGCGCACGCTCCTGCGCACCGAGGACACGACCGGCGCGTTTCGCTTGCCGCGGCGGCTCGGCAATGCGCAGGGGCTCGCCGCGTCGGCAACGGTCGACATCGCGCGCGGCATCAACGGCGTGATTGGCGACAAGAATATCGCCGGCCGATTGGCGGACGCGCTGCAGCCGATCACCATCAACTGGCGGCGCGATCTGCGCTCGGCCTTCGACGGCGTGCCCTTCACGCCGGGTCTGGGGTATCAGTTCGCGCTCGGCGGCGTCAACGGATTTCGAAAGGCCAACGGCGTGCTGGCGACGAGCGCCGGCGTGACGTACAACACGACGCTCGCCAACGCCATCGCGCTGCCGTTTGGACTGCGCTTGGCGAACCAGATTGCATTCGTCGACGCGAACACTTGGTCGAAGGTGTCCGACCAGCAGACCAACATTCGCACCGAGCAACGAGTCTTGCCCGATCTCAGCTTGCAGTGGACGTACAATCCGAGCCGGCTCCAGTGGCTCTTCACGAGCATCGGCGGCCAGGCGCGCTATGCGGTGACGACGGCGACGACGATTCAGCCGTTCTTCTCCACCGTGCCGATCGTCGGCGACCCCTCGGCGAGCGACTTGCGAACGGAGCTGAGGAGCACGCAGTATCCCGTCAATGCGTCGGTGACGTGGGCGCTGCTCGGCGGGTTCTCGACCAGCTTCGGCAGCAATCGCACCGACCGGCGCGAGCTGCGCAGCGGCGGCGTGACGACGGGTACGCAGCGGGATATGAACGTCGAAGCGGCGCGAAGCTTCACTCTGCCGAAGAGCTGGAATCTCAAGAGCGATCAGCTGCGGGCGCGTGTTGGCTACGCGCGCGGCGAAAACTCGAGCTATTTCCTCGGCACGGGCATCCCGGGAATTTCCGGAACGCCCGTGGTGGGCGACAGCACGGGACCGAAACGGATCAACGACAGCGGACGCTACGCCTACAATCTGAATGCGGACACCGACCTCTCCGAGACGCTCTCGGCGAGCCTCACCATCTCGCGTATCGTGAACTACGACAAGAATTACGACCGCCGCTTCTCGCAGACGCTCATTAGCGCTGTTCTCCACATCACCTTCTTCGGCGGGGAGCTCAAGTGAAGCGCGCACTGTTGGCGCTCGCGGCGGTGTCGCTCGCGGCGCTCGCCGGCTGCGACAAGTTCTCGCGCCCGAAGACGGCCTTCAGCGGCGAGGCGGCCATGGGCTACGTGAAGACGCAGCTCGATTTCGGGCCGCGCATCCCCGGCACGCTCGGCCACTCACGCACCGGCGACTGGATCGTGGCACAGATGCGCGCGCGCGCCGACACGGTGATCGAGCAGCGATGGACGCACGTGAGCCAGAAGGGCGACACGCTGCCGCTGCGCAACATCCTGGCGCGCTTCCGTCCGTCGGCGACCGAGCGCGTGCTGTATGTCACGCACTGGGACACGCGCCCAACTGCCGATGACGACCCGGATCCAGCGAACCGCGGCCGGCCGATCGCCGGTGCGAACGATGGCGCGTCGGGGCCGGCGATGTTCCTCGCGCTCGCGGACGTGCTCAAGAAGACACCGCCCACCGTCGGCGTCGATCTCCTGTTCGTCGACGGCGAAGACTACGGGACGTTCACGCCGAACGTCGACGTGCTGATGGGCTCCGAGTATTTCGCCAAGCACCTGCCGTCGCCCGACTACAAGCCGCTTTTCGGCGTACTGTGGGACATGATCGCCGACAAGGACCAGGAATTTCCCCCCGAGGGCAACTCGGTCGAGAAGGCGCCGGAGGTGGTGACCAAGGTCTGGGCAACGGCGGCCGAGCTCGGCTACGGCAACGTGTTCGTGAACGCGGGCGGGCAGAACATCACGGATGATCACGTGCCGTTGCTCGACGCGGGACTGCACGTGATCGACGTCATCGACTACTGGTACCCGAACAACCTGGCCGCGCAGAAATACCATCACACGCTTCAGGACACGATCGACAAGCTGAGCGCGAAGAGCTTTCAGGTTGTCGGCGATGTCGCGTTGACGCTGGTATCGAAGTGAGCTGAAGTCTTCAGGCTGTCGGCGTTGAAGACGTCAGACGTCAGATGTCAGCGACTCACAACCCTATTGGGCTTCGCTCGCTCAGTTCGAGGCCGAGCGCAGCGAACTCGAGCAAATCCTCCTATCCCAGCATTCTGGAGGGTCTGTCCTCACATCGCTCGCGGGGATCGATCCGCCCATGCAG
>JALZAE010000340.1 GCA_030948535.1 Gemmatimonadota bacterium
GCTCTTGGTGGCCGGCGGCCCGGCGAGCGATGCGGCGCCGAGTCCTCCGGTGCGCATCGCCGCCGCGGCGAGGGTGGCCAGCAGCGACATCGCGATCGCCAGATGCACGACGATGATGAACGGGTTGAGCTGCATCTTCACGGTGATCGCGCCGAAGAGCGCCGCCGTGACGACGAGCGTCGTCGCCAAGAGCGCCGCGTTCAGCACGCCGCCGCGACCGCCGACTGCCGGCTCCGCGCGTCTGCGAAACGCCGCGACGAGCAGGAGACCGATCGCGACGGTCACCGTCACCGCGAGATAGCGGTGAGTGAGCTCGATGATCAGATCGGGCCGATCGAGCGGCGGAAACCAGTTGCCGGCGCACTTGGGCCAGTGGTCGCCGCAGCCGAATCCGGAGTTGGAGATGCGCACGATCGCGCCGAAGACGATCTGCAAATAGGCGATCGCCAGCGCGAGGTACGAGAGGCGGCGAAGCAGCTTCAAGTCCCGCATGACTCAGCGCGCGCCGGCGACGATGACGCTGCCAGCGGATGAGTGTCGCCCGCCAGCCGGTGCCTCGGGATGCATCACGCGCCAGGTGAACACGAGCACGACCGCGAGGGCGACGGCGGGCACGATCGTCCACGCGAGCTCGAACGCCCGCCGCGGCCGCGGCACACCTTCCTGCACATCGACGCGCTGCGGTTGAAACGCTCCGCGCACGATGAAGATCTGCGCCACGGCGCAGCAGGCGACGGCCGACCAGAAGAGCGAGTTTGAAAGAGCGGGTGACAGGGTTCCTCCAAGAGACTTCGTATCGCGACGAAGGAGCCGAAAGTTCGCACCGCCCTGAAAGCGGGGCAACGGCAAGGTCAAAGGCTCATCAATATTTGATGCGTTGTTTGTCCTGCGCGGCTACTGCCGACGCTCGCATGGCTCGGTGCGCGCGGGCCGGCATCTATGCCAAAGGTTCGCACGATCGCGGCGAATGTGGCGGGGTCGAGCGAATTTCTATTCCCAATAGATTTTTTTGGTTCTTTCCTCTCAATCAAGAAAGGAATTCGCCCGACTTCGCCATATTCGCCGCGACGTGTGAACCCTCTGCGTCAGATCTTTCGGCCGTGGGCCGCCGAATGCGACGCGCTGTCCGCTCGGCGCTCTGCAACGCCCGCCCCATTCTGACCGCGATCTGACCCCGAACATTGGCGCGCCGGACCCCCACGCTATACGATGAAGGATGGCCATTCCCCAGCTCCGCGCTGAGCCTGAACCCGTGGTGGCGAACAGTCCCGCCGGTGAGCTGCCGAGGCGACTCGGGCTGTGGAGCGCGACGGCGGTGGTCATCGGAATCACGATCGGCTCCGGGATCTTTCGGTCGCCGGCCGGGATCGCCAACCGGCTGCCCGGACCGGGCCCGCTCTTCGCCGTCTGGATCACCGGTGGCGTGCTCGCACTCTGCGGCGCGCTGACGCTGGCGGAGGTCTCGAGCGCGCTCCCGCAGACCGGCGGCTTCTACGTCTACCTGCGTGAAGGGTGGGGCCGCCTGCCGGCGTTTCTCTTCGGATGGTCGGAGCTGGTGATCATCCGCGCCGCCGCGCTCGGCGCGCTGGCGACGACCTTCTCCGAATACTTGTTCCGTCTGCTCGGCTACAATCCAGGCATCGCGCCCTTCGACGCCTACGTGCACTACGCCGCGGCCGTGACGATCGCCGTCATCGCGATCATCAACATCCTCGGCGTGCGGATCATCTCGGCGCTGATCAACGTCACCACGGTCGCGAAGTTTGGCGCCATCCTGTTCATCCTGGTGGCGGCGATCGCCATCGGATTACCGCGCACCGGCGGCGGACATTTCACACCGGTCGCGCCCGCGGGAAGTTTTTCGGTCGGCGCCTTCGGGCTGGCGCTCGTGTCGGTGCTCTGGGTCTACGACGGCTGGGGCGATCTCACCTTCGCCGCGGGAGAAGTCAAAGACCCGCGTCGAAATCTGCCGCGCGCGCTCATCATGGGAACGTGTGCGGTAATGGCGATCTATCTCGCCGCGAACATCGCGTACCTCGCCGTGCTGCCGATCTCGGAGATTCGCACGTCGAAGCTCGTCGCCGCCGATGTCGCGCAGCGATTGGTCGGCGGATGGGGCGTCGCGTTGGTCTCCATCACGGTCGTCCTCTCGACCTTCGGCTCGCTCAGCGCATCGATGCTGACGAATCCCCGCACCTTCTTCGCGATGGCCGACGACGGGCTTCTCTTCCGCAAGATCGCCGCGGTGCATCCCCGCTATGAAACGCCGTACGTCGCGATCGCGCTCGCCGCGGCGCTCGGCATCGGTTTCGTGCTGCTTCGCACCTTCGAGCAGCTCGCTGACACCTTTGTCACCGCGATCCTGCCCTTCTACGCGCTCGGTGTCGCGGCGATTTATCCGCTACGCAAACGGCTGAGCTACGATCCGCCGTTCCGCGTTCCGGGCTATCCCGTCGTGCCGTTGCTGTTCGTGCTGGCCACGGTCTACCTCTTGGCAAACAGTCTCTGGGATCCGACCAGCCGCTGGGGCACCCTCGCCGTGCTCGGCGTGATCGTCGTCGGCATCCCGGTCTACTATCTGACAGTGGGCCGGCGCGACACCGGCGGCAGGTAACGCAGCATTCTCGGACCAGCGGAGGTCCGCATGCGTCGAGATCGGTCCGGGCTCGTGTTCGTGCTCATGGCGACATTGTCGCTCGTGGTTCACCTGGGGGCTCAGTCGCTGACGGGACCGCGGGCACGCGCTGCGCTTACCGGGAGCGTGTACGACAGTCTGAGCCGGCGGCCGCTGGCATTCGCACGCGTGCAGCTCGTCGCTCACCCGCATGCCGATACGTCGTTCATGGTCACCGCCGATTCGCTAGGCAATTTTCGCCTCGAGGGCGTGCGGCCCGGACACTACATCGTGGGGTTCTTTCATGACCTGATGGAGGCGAACGGCATCACCTCGCCGATTCGCTCGATCGATCTCTCCGGCGATTCGACGACGCGGCTCGCTTTGGCCATTCCGAGCGCGGAGACGATCGTCGCGGCACTGTGCGGCAACAAGCTCAACGGCTCCGACAGTACGGGTGCGGTGATCGGCCGGGTGCGCGACGCGGAGACGGGTGAGCCCCTGGGCGACAGCCGCGTCGTGATCGTGTGGCTCGAGATGGTGAACGACTCCAGCGGCCCCCGTACGGAGCGCAGAGAAGCCCCGGTCAAGACGAGCGCGCATGGCCGCTACGTGCTCTGTGGCGTTCCGACCGACGGCGGTCTGACCGCGCGCGCCGAGCACGGCACGCACACGAGCGGTGTCATCGAGCTCGTAGTGCCGGCGGGAGGACTGCTGGTGCAGGACTTCGGCGTCGGGGCAGACACCGTCGTGGTTCCGGCGTTGGAGGCTGCTCCCGTGCATCGCGGATCGGCCAGGCTCGTCGGCACGGTGCGCAACAAGGCGGGCCGTGCGCTGAGCGGTGCGCAGGTTCGCGTGATCGGCACCGACGTCTCGGCGACGGCCAGCGACTCGGGCCGTTTCGCGCTCGCTGGCCTGCCGGCGGGCACGCAGTCGCTCGAGGTGCGCTACGTCGGATACCTGCGCAAGCGCGTACCGGTGGAGCTGTCGAGCCGCACGCCTCGCGACGTCTCCGTCGTCATGCAAGATCGCGTGTCGGAGCTGGCGGCGACGACGGTGTACGGCACCGGCCCGGAAAAATCAAAGACGGATTGGAACGGATTCTACCAACGCTCGAAGTCGCCTTTCGGGACCTACGCCACGCGCGCCGAGATCGAGAAGATGGCGGCGCCATCGCTCTGCGTCGTGTTGGCGAAGCTCGGCCTGCAGATGACCTACGGCAGCGCCGGCAGTGGAAAGATCGTCAGCTCGCAAGGTTGCCGCATCTTGATGCATGGCCAGGATGCGGGAAGGGCGTGCAACCCGACGATCATCATCGACCGCGCCCCGTTCAGCGGATCGGTCGCCGATCTCGCATCTGAATTTCCCGTCGACGACGTTGCCGGCATCGAAGTCTACCGCGGCCCCGCCACCGCCCCGGTGGAGTTCTCGCAGGGGAGCTCGAAGTGTGGGTTGATTTTATTGTGGACGGGGAGGGTGCCGAAATAGGTGTTAGGTGCTCAACACCTCAACACCTCGACACCTAACACCTCAGCACGTTTCTCAGAATATCCGAAGATTGATGTACTTCTTCGGATTCGCCTTCAAATCCGCCAGCAGCGAATCCGTCCGCGCGAGCAGATCGCGCAGATCGTTGTACACCGCGTCGTCCTTGAGCAGCTTGCCGGCGGTGCCTTTGCCGCCTTGCAGATCGAGCATCAACGTGTCGAGCTTGCCCGTGGTCGAGGCGAGGGTCGTCGTCAGCACAGACAGGTTGTGCGTCGTCAGCTGCAAGTTGCGCACGGTGGAATCGACGCGGACGGAATCGACGGCGTTGAGGGTGCGGCGGAAGCTGGCGAGCGTGGCCGAAAGACCGCGCGACTGCTCGGCGGCGATCGCGTTGAGCTGCGTCGTCAGCTTCGCGGTCTGCGCGATGGTTTGGCGGATGTCGGCCATCCCGCCGTTCTGCACCAACTGAAACTGAATCGACTGTGTCACGTCGCCGAGCTTCTGCGACATCGAGTCGACGCGCAACAGGATCTGGTCGATCGTTGGACCGGGCGGCCCGACGGGAATCGTGTCGCCGGGCGCGAACGCTTCTCGCACGCCGGGCGCCTTCGGCATGAGCGCGATGCTCTGGTCGCCGAAGATGCCGACCGGCACCACGGTCGCCACCGTATTGATTGGCACTTTGTAGTCGCCGACGATGCGGTAGGTGACGTCGAGAAATCCGTCGTAGCGCAGCTTCACGTCGCTGACGTAGCCGACGCTCACGCCGGCGAGCAGCACGGGCTGGCCCTGCTTGAGGCCCGCTCCCCACTTGAAGGTGGAGAAGAGCGGATAGCCTTTGCGCAGCCCGCCGCGCGCGAGCCAGAGCGTGCCCACTACGGCCATCAGGATCGCAATCGTCGTCACGATGCCGACCAGCACTTCGTCGCGGCGTTTCATTCGTGTCGCATCACCAGTACGGGTTCAGTCGAGCGAGGATCATCCTTGCAGATACTTCGCCAGCACCAACGCCGTCAGCGCGTCGAGTACAAGAATGGCCACCGACGTGATCACGACCGCGCGCGCCGTCGATCGGCCCACGCCCTCGGCGCCGGCGCCAGTCGTGTATCCCTCGTACGAGCAGAAGAACGCAATCGCGAGGCCGAACAGCGCGG
>JALZAE010000376.1 GCA_030948535.1 Gemmatimonadota bacterium
GCTCGGAGCGCACATGATTGGACCGAACGTCTCCGAGCTCATCGCTGAAGTGGTGATGACGTTCGAGTTCGAGGGCGCGTCGGAAGACATCGGCATCACCGTGCACGCGCATCCGACGCTCTCGGAAACCGTGAAAGAAGCGGCACTCGGCGTACTGGGCCGATCGATCCACATCTAAGGTGATCGTTCGGCCGGTCGAAGCGCGCGATGCCCACGCGGCGCGGGCGATCCTCGGCAGCCTCTGGGGTGAGCCGAGTCCTTACGCTGCGCGCGTGCACGAATTGTTCGACGCCGCGGCGAGCGGTACGAGTGCGGAGCAGCGGGCACTTGTTTCGCTCGATGGTGATGCGGTGGTCGGCATCGCGATCTATGGACACGTCGCGGGCGCGAACGGCGCGGCGCAGCTGTATCTGATCGCGGTTGCGCCGGAGCACGAGCATCAGGGCGTCGGGTCGGCGCTACTGACCGCCGTTCGGGAGCGCCTCACGCGTGATGGCGCTCGCGTGGTGCTGGCCGAGCTGCCGGATGAGTCCGACGTGCGGCCGCTGATCGCGGTACTCAAGCGCTCGGGATTCCACGAAGAGGCGCGCATCGCCGACTACTTTCGCGACGGCGTCGCGCTGTGCTTTCTGCGGCTCGATTTGTCGCCAAGAATCGGCCATAGCCGTGCGGAGCCGGCGTCGAGCGAATCGACGGATACGACCACCGCGGACTAGCATACGAGCGGGATGAAAAAAGGGCCGGCTCCGCATCGGAGCCGGCCCTTTGCTTTCGATCTCGCGCCTATCGCGCGCGCAGCGCTTGGATAGCCATTCCCAGAACGACCAGACCTGCACCAGCGGCAGCGAGCGTCGCCGGCGTGACCGCGACGGACTTCCGCCACCACGGCTCACTCAGTGCGGGCATCGCGTCGGGCAGCGCGCGCATGATCGCCGCCTCCAGATGAACCGGGGAGCGAGTGCTACGGCGTAGCTCCGTTTCCTTGTTCACGCGGTGCCAGAATTCGACATCGCGCACCATGTCTCCACGGCGCACGGCGCTCTCGGGCAACTCGCCGTCGAGCCAAGCATGTAGGGCAGGTTGCAAGCTGGCGCCGTCGAGCGGCACCTCACGATCGGTCACGGGGCGAGCGGCGGGGGTCTCGCGCGGCGTCTTGCTCCGGCTACCCTCATCCCGCTGTTCGCGCGGATTCGAGTTCTCAAGCATTAGATGTACTTTTCCTCGAGGAGTGCTTGGAGCGCTTCGCGCGCGCGGTGGACGCGCATCTTAAGTGCTCCGACAGTAGTGCCCAGTAAGTCGGCCATCTCTTCGTACGACCGTCCTTCGACGTGCTTCATGACGAATGCTTCTCGCAACGACGGCGCGAGGGCAGTCAAAGCACTGTCCAGATCACTGCGCAACTCCGTGCGATCGAGCTCCTCATCGGGCGTCGAGAAAGAGGACGGCTGGTCGTCTTCCTCATACGATAGGTGCGTGCGCCGAATGTTCTTCAGCCAGTCCTTGCACCCATTCGCGACGATCCGGAAAATCCATGCATCAAAGCGACCATGCACCTCTGCGAGATGCTGGAATGCTTTAATGAACGACGCTTGGAGGATGTCCTCCGCAACGTCAGGGCTTCCCGTCATGCCCAGCGCGTGCCGATAGAGCGGATCACTATAGCGCGAGATCAACAGCCCAAAGGCGTTTCGCTCGCCCGCGAGAATCCGCGAGATGATCTCATGATCCGCGACAGTCTGATCGACTTGGCGGGGCGTCACCGTGCTCTTCACGGCGCTAGGATAACGATTTTTCGTTGGGCTGGATAGCCCCGCAGGGTTCGGTATCGGTCGCGCAACGGTTGCCATGCTCCATCGACGAGGATGCGGCGCGGAAGTCACAACTGCGTCGCGCGCGAGGATCTGGGGAGAAGAGAGCCTCTCCACTACACCCCCAGTCCGGTAGCGTTCCGGCGATCGCGGATGCGCGAAGGGCGGAGCCAAATGGCCCCGCCCTGTGTTTCACGCACTCTGTGTTTCGAGCGATCACGACCGCTATTCCAGGATCGAGAAGTTGTAGAGGATGTTGATGGCATGCGCGGCGGCGCGGGCGAGAATCGTGTGGCCGGCCGCGGAAGGATGCACGCCGTCGGCGGCGAAATTCGCCCCGTATGGCAGCACATCAGTCATCAGCGTGACCGAGCTGAACGGCGCCTTGGGCAACGAGTACAGAGAGTTCAACTCGAAGTAGGCCCAGCCATGCGAAGTAGCCTTTGCCTTGATGTGGTCGCTCATCAAGAGAAGCAGCGCGTTGATCGCGGTCCGGTCGGCAGGCGTCAGGATGCCGTCCTGCGCCGCGGTCAGATTCGTTCCGGTGAACGGCACATCGGCGCAGCTGAGGGTCGCCCGCGACAACCCCGCGGCGGCGCGCGCCGAGCCTGTCGCGATCGCCACCAACACTGTCCTCGGAATGAAGAGCAAGTTGTTCGCGTTCGCCTTGCCGCAGTCGTCGGTCACCTGCACATACCATTGATTGAAGAGCACCACACTGTCGGCGGCGATCTCGGAGCCTGAGCGAATGCTGGGAAAGCTCTTGACGTCGGCGACGAGTCCCGCGAGCACGGCGCGCGCGCCGGTCTTCGCAACGCTGTCGACGACACCATCGAAATACTTGAAGAAGGTGTCTGCCGGCGTAAGCGTCGCATTCGGCAGCAGGAGACCCGACGTCGTTCCAAGCACTTCGTTCGCGCCGAGCTCGACCGATACGAACGTCGGCTTTTGCGCCAGCATCGCGGTTACTTGCGTCAACGTCGGCGGGAGCACGCGGCTGGCAAGCACGCTCGATGCGCCGGTCTTCAGGAACGCATCGCTCGCTTTCGCGCCCGAGATGGCGACGTTGTTCGTCGGCAGAACGATGCCGGGGAAATTCGCCGCGCACACGGAGCTCGACGCCGCCGCTGAGGTATTGTCGAGTCGCTTCTGAAAGGCGAGTGGCGTGATGATCGGTGGGGTACAGCCGGGCGACTGAATCAACGGAACTGAAAACGACACATTCGCGAAGGCGGCAAGCTGCACCGGCCACGCGTGCTGTTGCGTGCTCGAGGTGACGCCGTCCGCATTCCAGCCCATGCTGACGCTTGTTCCAATCGACACGTAGCGCTCGAACGCCGTGCGTCCAGCCGGTCCGACGGAGACTTTGCTGTCGGAACACGCGGCAATAACCGCCAACAGAAGCGCACAGCGAACAAGCGACCAATTACGGGTCATGGCAGCTCCGGCCTACAGGGGATACGAGGGAAGGAAGAGCGGGCGCGCCAAGGGCGCCGAGACTGGGCGATAGTATACGGTCGACGGGCCAGACGCGAAAGACTAGGGGGACGGCGCGAACGCACCCCAACCAAGCCGTCGAATTTCCTGGTCGTGCTCGCCGAGCATCGGCGGCGGAAGGCGCACAGAACCTGGAACGCTCGGCGGCACTCCGGTGAGGGGTGACGCATCGACGTCGCGGAGTGTTTCGAGCACCGTCTTCACGATGCCGCATGGAACGCCGCCGCGATTCAGCGCGTCGAGCGACACCGCCGCGTCGCGCTCAAGTACGCGGGCAGCGATGCTGTCGACGACGAAAGCACGATTGGCCAGCCGTCCTGCGTTCGTCGCGAGTCTCGTGTCGCGCGCCAACTCCGGAAGCGCCAACGCGGAGACGCATGCCGCGAACTGCGCATCACTGCCGACGGCGATCACGATCGGCCGATCGGCGGCCTCAAAGAGCTGATACGGGACGAGATTCGGATGGGCGTTTCCCCATCGACCGGCGTCACGGCCGGAGACGAGCACGTTTTGCGCGATGTTCACCAACGCGGCGGTCGCGCTGGCGGCAAGTGAGACCATTACGCGACGTCCTCGACCGGATCCGGCGCGCGCGGCCAGCGCGGCGAGAATCGCGATCGCCGCGTCCTTCCCCGCCAGGATATCGGCGAAGGCAACGCCGGCGCGCATTGGTGCGCCGCTGGGCTCGCCCGTGATCGACATCCATCCATACTCGGCCTGGACGACGAAATCGTAGCCGGGGCGGCTGCTCTGCTCGCCGAAGCCGGTAATGGTGCACCATACCAGACGCGGATGCCGGGCGAGCAGCGCGTCGATCCCGATGTCGTGTCGCTCCAACATGCCGGGAAGGAAGTTGTCGACGACGATGTCCGCACCGGCAATGAGCTGTAGAAGTTGTTCACGATCCGCGGGACGATCGAGATCGGCGACGATGCCACGCTTGTTCCTGTTGACGCTCAGGTAGTACGCGCTCTCGCCGCGATCGTCGAACGGCGGACCCCAGCCGCGGGTATCATCGCCGGCGCCGGGACGCTCGACCTTAATGACGTCAGCGCCCAAATCGCCGAGAATCATCGTTGCGAGCGGCCCGGCGAGGACGCGGGTGAAATCGAGCACTCTGGTTCCAGAGAGCATTTAGAGTCCTTGTGCTGGCGGCATTGTGCCGCCGTTATGTACCAGAATTATTGGACTTGCCTATGACGGCCTGCATCGCACACCACCGAGGTGACCTTGCATAGCTGCCGAAAAATCATATACTTACCGGCGCGCGGACCCCGTGAGGTCATCTCCGGACGTTTATGTGGCCTCGGACCTCGTTCGCGCCTCGCACACAGTGCTCAAGGAGCTCGCACGCTAATGGTTGATAAGCCGCAATCCGACGAGAGCAACAAGGCCGTGCCCGATGCGCCGGCCGTGATCACTCCGCCGAAGCGTCCGCCCGGCCACCGCAGCACCGATGTTCGAGACACTGTCGCCGAAATGGCGGCACGAGCCCAAGAGATCAGCCAAGAGGCAGGCAGCAAAGTTTCGCAGGCGATGAAGGATGTCATCAGCGCCGCCGCCGGACTCGCTGGTTTTGCCGTAGAAAGCGCGCGCGATTTGGTCCAGTACATGGTGCGTCGCGGCCAAATGACGCAGGAAGAAGCCGACCGCCTGCTTCGCGAAGCGGAAGAAGCCGCGTCGAAACGCAAGCCCGTGATTACGGAAGCCGCGCGCGGGGAAGCGGCCCGAGCCGCCAAGCTCGCCGCTGTCGAGAAGGAATCCTCTAAATCGAAGCCGAAGCCCGCTCCCGCCGTGAAGAAACCGGCGCCACCCACGAAGGCCAAGAGCGCGCCAAAGCCGGCCGCGAGCAAGAAGCCGGCGGCAAAGGCGAGCGCGAAACCCAAGCCCAAGCCTAAGCCGGCGGCCAAGGCCAAAGCAGCGAGCGGTAAGCGGCGCTGAGGAAAAGCCCAGCGGCGGCGAATGAATGAACATGTTGGCGAACGGGCGCGTCCTAGGACGTGCCCGTTTTTTTGCGCGCTTCCGGAGCGCGCGTGGCGAGCAGCCACTCCAGGAACGCGCGAATCTCGTCGGTATCGCACACGCCAAATTCCGCGGAAGATGCAGCCTCCTCTTCCCCGACGCGGATCGTTACAGGTCGCGTGGACCATTCACGGAGTGCGCGGAAGGCATCTTCGTCAGTCACGTCGTCGCCCGCGAACAGCACCGATGCATCATCGGTCGCTCCGCCCAGCGGCGCGATCAACGCGACAACGGCGGATCCCTTGTCCACCAGGGCCTCCGGCCTGACCTCGATCAGCATCTTCCCATCTTGCGTGCGCAGCCCGAGCGCACGCGCTGTTTCCTCGACCGTCGATCGAAGGCTCGGCACTGCAGCCGGATCGGCAAGACGGTAGTGAACGCTGAGCGCCCATCGTTTCTGCTCGAGGATGACGCCTGGGATATCGCCGACGAGCGGGCGAAGCCGCGCGTGGGCCTCTGCGATAACCGGCGGCAACGACTCGAGGCCCGGATCGATGATCTCCCGGCCATCGGGACTGACGATCTCGAAACCGTGATTCCCCACGACCCAGGTATTCGCGACTGCAACGAGTCGTCGCGCGTCCGCCGCTCCACGACCGGAGACGAGCACGACGTGCACGTTGGGTCTCGCTACCAACCCAGAGATGATGCGGCGCGTCTCCGCCGGCACAACGGCGTCCTGCGGCCGCGGGGCAAGCGGCGCCAACGTGCCATCGACGTCGAGCATCACGAGGAGCGGCGATCCGGCGAGCCGTATGCTCGTCTCCGGCGCGATGGGAAGCAGGGGCACCGTCATGGCACGGCCCCGGCCGACTCGGTGTCCGCGCCATCGCGCGCGGCGATCAGCGCTTCGGTGCGCGAAAGAATCGCCTCCAGCCAGTCGAAGATCGTGTGGCCGCGCACGTGGGCGCGCATTCGATGCATGCGAGTGTGCCGCTCGACTTCACTCATCATGAGCGCGCGGCGAAGCCCCTCGACGAATCCGTCGAGATTGAACGGATTGATGAGTATGGCGCCGTCGATCTCTTCCGCGGCGCCGGTGAAGCGGCTCAGCACCAGGCAGCCGCGCTCCTCGACCTGGCACGCGATGAATTCCTTCGCGACCAAGTTCATCCCGTCTTGCAGCGACGACACGAGGCAGATGTCGGCCGCCCGATACGCACCGGCGAGCACCTCGGCGCTCACGTTCTCGTGGATCAGCAGGATGGGCGTCCACGTCTCGGTGCGAAAGCGCTCGTTGATCTCGGACACGGTAGCGACCATGTCGTCCTCGAGCTTGCGATACGCCGGCAGCTCCGAGCGCGACGGCGTGGCGACCAGCAAGAAGGTGAATCGCTCGCGCAGGTCGGGATACTGCGCCCAGAGCTGGTCCAGCGCGCGAAGCCGCTCGGGAATCCCTTTGGTGTAATCGACGCGATCCACGCCCAACCCGATCTTGCGACCGCCGGTGGCGTGGAGCTCGCGAAGCCGCTGCACGCGCTCCTCGTTCTCATTGCTCTTGGCGAGCTGCTCGTACTGCTCGAAGTCGATGCTGATCGGATAGGTGCCGATCTCGATGCTGCGGCCACCGAAGCGAACGCGCATCGTATCGGCATCGATCTCCGCATCGGGAATCAGCTCCGCCACACAGCCGAGAAAGTTCAGCGCGTAGCGCTCGGTGTGGAATGCGACGAGATCGTTGCCGAGCAGGGCGCGGAGCAGACTGGTGTGCACCTCGGTCGGCAGCAGATGCAGGATGTCCGCGGGCGGCCAGGGGATGTGCCAGAACTGATGGATGAACAGCGGATCGCTCAGCGCGCGAATGCGCTCCGCGGCGAGCCCAAAGTGGTAGTCCTGAATCCAGACCACCGGCTTCTTGTCGGCGCGCTTCACTTCGTCGGCGACGGCCTGCGCGAACTTGTCGTTCACGCTCGAGTAGCGATCCCAATATTCCGTTCGGTACTCGAAGTGTTGCATGAGCATGTGGCAGAGTGGCCACAGCGAACGGTTGGAGAAACCGAGATAGTAGCCCTCGATGTCGGCCTCATCGAGAAAGACGCGGCGCAAGGTGTAGCTCGGCGAGTCGGGCGGTACCTGCAGCCTGCCATCGGCGTCGGCGCTGGCAGCGTCGGCCTTTCCCGATCCCCACGCGACCCACACGCCCTTCGTGGCCTGCATCGTCGGATCGAGCGCGGAGACCAAGCCGCCAGGCGGCCGGCGTACTTCGACGCTCTCGTCCTCGGCGTAACTGTGCTCATACGGCTCTCGATTGGAAAGCAGAATGAGCGTGCGGTCCTCGAGATAGCGCGTGAGATCAGCCATGAAACCCCTAACAGCGACATTGAAACGGCGCGCGCGAGTGAAGTAGCGCGTGCTCCTTGTATCGTAACCCGCCATGCTCGCGCGTGCGATGCGTCGTGCGCATCTGGCGAGGGCTCGCGCCGCCGGTAGCTTTCGCGACTCTCGCGGGCGAGGAAACAACATTGCCGCAGCCACTGACGACGACGCGCGCTCGATGCGACAGGTGATCGCGCGTGCGCCGACACGCATCGATTTCGGCGGCGGTTGGACGGACGTTCCGCCGTACACCACGGAGCAGGGCGGGTGCGTGTGCAATCTGGCGATCACCCGTCACGCATCGGTGAGTGTAGTGCCGGCTCCCGGCCGCGTGGTCGTGGACGACGAAGGCGAGGTGCACGAAGCGCCGAGCGCGGCCGAGTTGCCGCGGACCGGTGGCGTCGAGCTGGCGGCGGCGGCCCTCACGCGCGGCGGACTCGGCGGCGTCCATGTGGGGCTGCGCAGCGGCTTTCCCTTTAGAGCTGGGCTCGGCGGCTCGTCGGCGGTCGGTGTCGCGCTCGCGGCCGCAGTGGCGACATGCCGCGGCGAGAGCATTTCGCGGGCGGATCTCGCCGAGCGCAGCCGCGCGACCGAGGTGGACGGGCTGGGCATCGCAGGCGGGCGCCAGGATCACTACGCGTCGGCGTTCGGCGGCGCGCTGGGATTGTGGTTCGACGCGGATGTCACCATTCGGCGCATCGCACTCGCTCCGCCATTCGTGTCGGCGCTGGAGCGACGGTGCGTGTTGGCGTACACCGGCCGATCACGCATCTCTGGCGAGACCATCACCGCCGTGCTCGACGCCTACCGCACGCGAGATGCGCGCGTGGTGGCCGCGCTCGCGCGAATGAAGATCCTCGCCGAGCAGATGGTGGATGCATTGGAGCGCGCGTCGATCGACGAGCTCGGTGCGCTCGTCGCCGAGCACTGGGAGCACCAGCGCGCGTTGCACGCGAAGATCACGACGCCGGACATTGATGCGGTGATGAGCGCGGCGCGAGCATCGGGCGCGATTGGGGGAAAGGCGCTGGGCGCGTCGGGCGGCGGATGCGTAGTGTTGATCGCGAGTGAGGACCGCGTGCTCGATGTGCGCACGGCGGTCGGACAGTTGGCCGAGCTGTTGCCATTCACCGTGGACCGCGAGGGAGTCGATGTCTATCAAGAGTAGGGTGTGGGGTGTGGGGCGTGGGGTGTGGGGGTTTGCGCTCGTCGCGCTACTCGCCGCGTCACTCGTCGCGGCGGCGTTCGAGGCGCCGGCGAAGTTTGACGTCATCATCGCCAACGGGCGCGTCGTCGATGGAAGCGGGAACCCGTGGTATTTCGCCGATGTCGGCGTGCGCGGCGGTCGCATCGCGGCGATCGGCAATCTGGCCGGCGCGGCGGCGACGAAGCGCATCGATGCGAAAGGCCTGGTGGTTGCGCCGGGCTTCATCGACATGCTCGGGCAGTCCGAGACGACACTGCTCATCGATCCTCGGAACATGAGCAAGATCTCGCAGGGGATCACGACGGAAATCACCGGCGAGGGATCGTCGATCGCGCCGCAGAACGCGTACACGATCGCCGAGCAGAAAGATTTCAGCGACAAGTACAAGCTGCCGATCTCCTGGCGAACGCTTGACCAGTACTTCAAGCTGCTCGAGAAAAAGGGCACCGCGGTCAATCTCGGCACGATGGTCGGCGCCACGCAGGTGCGCGAAGTGGTGATGGGCGGCGCCGATCGCGACCCGACGCCGGCGGAGCTCGCGCACATGCGCGCGCTCGTCGACAGCGCGATGCTCGACGGCGCGCTCGGACTGGGGACATCGCTCGGCTATGCGCCCGCGGCGTACGCGAAGACGGAAGAGCTCGTCGCGCTGGCGACCGAAGCGGGCAAGTACGGGGGGATCTACATCACCCACATGCGCAGCGAGACGTCATCGATCGACGCCGCCATGGACGAGCTCTTCCGCATCGCGCGCGAAGCGAAGCTGCCCGTGAACATCTGGCATCTCAAGGTGTCGGGGCAGACATCGTGGGGGCGCATGGGGCACGTGCTCGCCCGCATCGACTCGGCGCGGCGCGACGGGATCGATGTGACGGCGAACATGTATCCCTACATCGCGGGGGCGGCATCGCTTTCCTCGACGATTCCGCCGTGGGCCCATTCCGGGGGAAACGACTCGTTGATCCTGCGGCTCAAGAACCCGACCACGCGCGCGCGCATTCGCACCGAGCTCGAGACGCCATCCGATCGCTGGCAGCATTTCGTGTACAACACGGCTGGGACGAGCGGCGTACTCGTCGCCGGCGTGTTCGCCGATTCACTGAAGAAGTATGACGGCAAGCGCGTCAGCGACATCGCGAAGCTCATGGGCAAGGATTCGATCGACACGCTGCTGGATTTCATCATTGCTGACCACGCCAACACCGGCGCCATCTACTTCAGCATGTCCGAGCAGGACATTCGCACCGCGATGAAGTCGCCGCTGGTGAGCTTCGGCGTCGACGCATCGGGCCAGGGGCTCGATGGCCCCTTCGCCACCGACCGCACGCATCCGCGCGCCTTCGGAACGTTCGCTCGCATCCTCGGGCGCTACGTGCGTGACGACACCGTGCTCACACTCGAGAGCGCGATTCGGAAGATGACGTCACTCGCCGCGCAGCAGGTGAAGATCTACGACCGAGGATTGCTGCGGCCGGGAATGTGGGCGGACATCACCATCTTCGATCCGACGACGGTGATCGACCGGGCCACCTTCGAGGATCCGTTCCATTACTCGGAGGGAATTCGCTGGGTGCTGGTGAACGGCGTGCCGGTGTGGGCCGACGGGAAATACACGGGCGCGAAACCTGGCCGAGCCATCCGCGGCAATGGAGCGCGCTGCGCGCGCGCGGGCTGCTCGGCCAGCTGATGGACGTCGCCCGGGGAGATGCGGTCGCGCTGGCGCGCGAGCTGGTGAAGATCGATTCACGCAATCCGGATTTGGTCCCGGGGGCACCCGGAGAATTCGCAATCGCGCGCGTGCTCGGCGAGGTGCTGCGCGCGTGGGGTTTCTCGGTGGAGATCGTCGAGGTGGCGCAGGGACGTCCGAACGTCATCGCGCGCGTTGGCGGCGGACGTGGGCGATCGTTGATGCTCAATGGGCATCTCGATGTCGTCGGCGTGGAAGGCATGACCCACGCTGCGTTCGGCGCCGAGGAGCGCGACG
>JALZAE010000381.1 GCA_030948535.1 Gemmatimonadota bacterium
CCTCAGAGAGTGCGTCGAACAGCGGACTGTTGGGATCTTCGCTGCCGAAGCGGAGCATCAGCTCGGCGACGGCGGAGGCGCCGGCGAAGCGCACCAGCTCGGTGCCGAGTCCGGCACGCGAGCGAACCACATCGAAGCCGGCCAGCGTCTGCAGGTCGCGCCCATCCTTCATCGCGAGATGCGCGACGCCTTCGGCGAACAGATCGAGTGCACTGCCGAACCGCGACTTGCTGCGCCGCGCGCCACGCGCGAGCACCGACACGACGCCCGCATCGCGGGTCGCAAGACGCAGAATGCGGGAGGTTTCGGAATAGTTGAAAGCGTGAAGAACGATCGCGTCGGTGAGCAAGGGGCGGACGTCAGAAGTCAGATATCAGATGTCAGTGACTGCGCACTCTTTACCAACCGGTTGGCGGTTTGGCGTGAGTGAATTCTAGTTAGCGCAGTGCTATGTCGGAGGCGATGGTGCCGGAGGGGGCGCTCGAGATGAAGGTTCCTGATGAGGTGAAGAGGAGCAGCGTCGAAGTCGTCAGGCCGTTCTCGACGCAATAGATGCGGCCCGTCGCGTCGGCGGTGGCGGCGGAGCAGCGGGCGAGGGTGCCGTCTTGCTTGGCGAGCGGGCGAAAGTGGTCGGTGCCGGAATAGGGTGGCACCGTCGTCATCGTCGTGGGATCGATCACATAGACGCGCGGCGAGTACAGGCCGCCGACCGGCGGGTTGGGCGCACCGGACACGTAGAGGAGCCCGTCTTCTCCCTTGGTCATCGTCACGCCGTACACCCCGGTGGGGAGCGAGACGATCGAGAGCGCTTGCTTGGTTGCGACGTTCGCCTTGGCGACGGCGCCCGATACAGAAAAGAAATCGCCGGACGACAACACATACGCGAATTGTTCGACGATGATGATGCGCTGTGGCGCGACCGCGGCGGCACCGAGAAGGATCGTGTCGCGTGTCGCATCGGCGAGCGAGACGCGAAGAATTCGGCCCGGACCCTGGACGGCGAAATCGCTCGCGCAGCGCTGGTTCGCATCGCTGACCCAGGCGCTGCCGTTGTAGAACGCGACATCGGTCGGGCAAAGCCCCGCGCCGGCGATCGATGTGACGACCGCCGCCGCGCCCGTCTGCACCTTCACCTGCGCGAGCTTGCCCGAGTTGCGCAGCGCCGCGATGTAGCGGCCGTTGGTCGCGCCGGGAATTCCGTTCGGCACGAAGGCGGCGCCGGCGGGATTCGAGCCGGCCGGGAGCTGATACTTGTTGAGCGTCTGCGTATTGAGATCGGCGATGTAGAGCTGATCGCCCGAGAAGCTGCTCGACGCCGAGAGCACCGAGTCGTTGGCGGCGGTGAAGGTCGCGCCATCGAAGGCGGAGCCGAAATCGATGTGGGTCGGGGCCAGCGCGTCGACGCTGAGCTTCGTGACTCCGGTTTGGCCGAAGGTGTTGAGCACGAGAATGCGCGTCGCGCCGGGCGTGACGGTGCCGGTGGAATCTTTGCACCCGGCGAGCGCGATCGATGCGGCAAGGGCGAGACAATTGATGCGCACGTCCAGTTCTCCTATGGTGTGAACGTCAGTGTCGCCGAGAGCGAACGGCCCGGCACCGGATATCTGGCGATCGATTCCCAACGGGTGTTCGCGACGTTGTGCACGGCGAGCGTGGCGGTGATGTGGCCGGCTCGCGGAGCGAGCGTTGCGGCGACATCGAGCAGCGCGACGGCGGGCAGTTCAACGGCCGCGGTCGGGTGCGGCACGGTGACGATCGGCCGTGAGCCGAGCGCGGTGAGCGTGGCCGTGAGCGCGGCCGGTCCGTGACGCAGGGTCGCGAGTGCACCGCCGTCGAGCCAGGGCACGTATGGCGTGGGTGCGTCGAGATTGTCGACGAGGAGTCGCGTCGAGCGCGCGCCGCCCCATGCTTCGATAGCGCCGCCGGGCAACGCCAGCGCAATGCGCCCTTCCCCGCCGACCACAGTCTCGCGCTCGACGTTGTTCGGACTCCACGAGAAGGTGCCGGGGAACCACACGATGGCGTCGCGCGTGCGCCGGGCGAAGAGCGATGCCGATGCGGTGATCGAGTTCGCCGACGCGCGTGCGCCGAGCTCACCATCGAACAGCACACGTTCCGGTCGAAGCGTCCGCGTACCATCGATGAATTGCGGCGATGCGAAGTACAGATCGTAAAACGTCGGCGCGCGGAACGCCTGCGAGACTCGAGCGAAGAGCGTGATCGCATCCGGACGCTCGATCGCCAGCGATGGTGACATTCGTGCGCCGGCACCGCGAATCGCATCGCCACGGCCGGCGAAGGTGAACATCCACGCATCGTGCGTCCATCCGCGTTCTGCTGAAACAAAGGCGCGCGGCCGGTCCGCGGAGATGAGCTGCGAGCCGCGCACCCAGTCGACGCCCCCACCGGCGCGCCAGACGATGCTGCCCGCTTCGCGCGAGAGATCGGCGTCGGTCGAGGTCGATGTGGTGCTGCCGCGGAGCACTCCCGGGTTGTCGTAGAGCAAGTCGAAGAATCGGAGGGCGAGGCTGCCGCTCCAGCCCGAATGCTCGCCCGTCACTCGCGCGAGCGCACGCTGGGTGCGGCCGCGAGCCGCGTCGTAGATGCGGACGTTCATGGGACCGACGAGGCCGCGCTCATCGCGTGTCGCGAGGAGCGTCGCGCCGAACGATGCCGCGCTGATTCCACCGAAGAGCGCGAGCCGATGCTCATCGGCGTTGAGGCGCCGTTCCGACGCGATTGGCGCCGCGACCGAATTGACGAACTCGAAGTCGTCGCGGGCCGAGCTCCATTCCGCGCCGCCGTGCACGCGCGCACCGCCCAGCGTGGTGCGGCCTGCGAGACTCGCGCCGGCGCGGCCGTACGATCCCGCCGTGAGCGTGGCGGCAGGCGCATCAGCGCTCGAGAGCGCGAGTACGCCACCCGTCGCGCCCGATCCATACCGCGCGCCCGCGGCACCGGGCAGCGTGGCGACCGATCCGAGCGCCGCAAGTGGAATATCAGCGATGTCCGCCGAACCCGTCGCCGGATCGTTGAGCGCGACACCGTCGAGCAACACCAGCACTTGCTCGGGACGTGATCCTCGCATCGAGAGCGCGACACCAGCGCGCGACGAGCGCGATGAGATGAACGGCATTCGCGTAAGTGCATCGGCGAGGGTTGCGGCACCACTCGCGCGCAACGCCGCGACATCGCGCGCCGCGCCGAGCGTGCCGGCACTTGCGGCGCCAGCGCTCACGACCGCACGCAAAGACGATGTCACGGGCTCGAGATAGATGATGACGCTGTCGGCGCCGGCGACGACAACCGCGCCGGGCCGATAGCCAACGCGGCGCGCGTGAATGCTGTCGCCGCGTGGACCTCCCAGCAGGAAGCGGCCATCATCGCCTGAGCGCGCGTGCGTGCCACGGCTCCAGACATCCGCCCACACCACGGGCTCGCGCGTGACGCCGTCTCGCACGATTCCTCTGAGCGGCGTCTGCTGCATGGCCACGAGCGCCAGCAGCGCGATCACGGACGCTCCGTGCGTGGTGCGCGCCGGGCGCGCAGCGGGATGAGTGCCGGCGCGCCAACCGCGGGATCGCGGGTGACGACGAGCGGCCACTGATAGATGGCCTCCAGAATCTCGGCCCGCATCACACTTGCCGGTGTGCCCGTGGCGGCGACGCGGCCCTCGTGCAGCAGCACGAGCGTATCGGCGAAGCGCGCGACGAGATTGAGCTGGTGGCTCACCACCAGCACGGCCAGTCCCTCGCCGGCGAGTGTGGCGAGCACCTCGAATG
>JALZAE010000408.1 GCA_030948535.1 Gemmatimonadota bacterium
GCGCACGCTTGCGCCAAGAGAACGCCGACAGCTACAGCGGTGAGTCGATACACTTTGCTGCTGATGAACCGTTGCATCGTTTCCTCCCCAGTACGAGTCACACGACAGCCCACGCCAACGGCAGGGCGGTGACATTATGTGAGGCCGGTCACACAATCAAGCCCCCTGGGCCTGTCGACGGGCCTAACACGCGTTTGGCCGATTTTCGGGCTATGGGATGACCGGTTGCAAAGGGAGTATGAACGCTTGGTCAAACCGCAAGGCTTCTGGATCGCCGGGTCCTACTCGTCGCGCAATGCGCACAGCGGGTCGGCTCGGGCGGCGCGCCCAGCGGGGACGATCGTCGCAGCTAGCGAGACGAGGATCATCGTCGCGGCGACGAGCGCCAGCACGAGGGGATCGCGCGCGGAGACCTGAAAGAGGAGCGACTCGATGAAGCGCGCAACTCCGAGCGAGATCGCCACTCCCAGCACCGAGCCAATGCTGACGATGGCGAGACCCTGGCCGACGACAAGCGCGATCACCTGCCGCGGCAGCGCGCCGAGCGCGACCCGCACGCCAAGCTCGTGCATGCGCTGGCCAACCATGTAGGACGTGACGCCGTAGAGACCAACCGCCGCGAGCACGAGTGCGAGGAGACCGAAGAGCGCGAACATCGTCGCGCCGAGCCGCCACGGTTGGATGTCCTCGGCCAGCAGCGTTCGCATCGGCACGACATTCACATACGGAAGATTCGGCGCGGTCGTCTGCAACATCTGCTGAATGCGTCGCAGCGCCAGCTCCGGACTATTGCCGGCGGGCCGGATCAGCAGCGCACGCGCGGCAGCGAGATGGATTCCTTGGGTGAGCGGCACATATGCCTGTGGATCCACCTTCGCACCGTCGGTATGAAGTGTTCGCGTCGCGGCGGCGACCCCGATCACCTCCGAGCACGCCTCCTTCGGCCCGCCGATCTTGATGCACCGCCCCAACGGATCCCCCGATGGCCACAGCAGCCGGGCGAGTTCGTCGTTCACCACCGCGACTCGCGTAGCCTCTCCGTCGGATCGGTTGGAGAAATCACGCCCGTGAAGCATTTGCGTGCCTGACGTGGCGAAATAGTCGCGCGTCGCGGCGACGACGCGCACGGAGCGCCCGCCGAGCGCCGGAACCGTATCCTGTCCAGGAAGCGATACGGGCTCTTGGATCGTCGACTGAAATGGCGCACCCTCCGCGACCGTGGCGTGGGCGATGCCCGGACTCGTCGAGAGACGCTCGAGCATCTGCTGATAGGATGCGTCCATCGCGGACTTGGAGAATCCCGCGCCGGGAAGATCGACGGTCGCCACGAGCACTCTGTCGATATCGATCCCGAGATCGATCGACGTCGCGTTGCGGAAGCTGCGCACGAACACGCCCGCGCACGACAACAGCACGACCGACAGCGTCGCCTGCGTGAGCAGCAGCGCGGTGCGCAGCCGCGTGCGGCTCACGCCACCGCGCGTGCCCGACCGCAGCTCGAGCGAGAGGTCCGCGGGGACGCCGTGCATCGCGGGTACCAAGCTGGCCAGCAATCCGACGACGATGGTCGCGAGCGCCGCGTAGGCGAGTAGTCGCGCGTCGAACGGCGCATCCGGCCAGGCATAGTCGGTGAGCAGCACGCGCTGAATGATGCGCCCGTCCCACGCCACAATTCCCAGCGCCGCACATCCGCCGAGCAATGCCATCGCCATCACTTCCATGGCCAGCTGCGCGCCGAGCCGGCCGCGCGAGATGCCGAGCGCGAGCCGCACGGCCAGTTCGCGCCGCCGGCGAAGCGTGCGCGTCAGCAGAAGGTTGGCGACGTTGGCGCAGGCGATGAGCAGAACCAGTGTCGACACCAACCCAAGCAGCAGCGCGACCCTCGCCGCTGGCGTCACATGCGATGCGCGCGCCGGAATCACCGGCTCCAGTCGGACGCGCGCCAGCGAGTCCGACTCGGCGTGCGCCGCCGCGTCAGAGCGGACCACCGACGTCGCCCGCGCCTCGGCGGCAGCAATTGTCAGCGGCGGACGAACGCGCCCGAACACGGTGAGGAGCTGCACGTTGCGGGCGGTCGTCCATTGCGGGAGCGGGAAGGGTGGCGCGTGCGGCGCGAGGAGCGGGATCCAGACATCGATGCGCTCGTGATCGAGTCCGTTGAAGCCGGCGGGCGCGACGCCGACGATCGTGAATCGGCCGGTGCCGAGCTCGACCGTCTGGCCAATCGCGCCGCGGCTCGCACCGAAGTCGCGGCGCCACACGCGCTCGCTGATCACGATGACATCGGCCGCGGTGGAGGGCGCTTCGTCGGCGGGCTGGATGCCGCGTCCGAGTAGGAGGCGGACGCCGAGCGTGGGGAAGAAGCTGCCGCTGACGAGAACACCGTTGATCGTGCGAGCGCTGGTGCCGCGTCCGAGCGGATACTCCGACGTGTAGCTCTCCGCGGCGACGCCCTCGAACGCGCGGACGTTGGCGAGCATCGCCTGGTAATCGGGATACGACCACGACTTTTGTACGAGCCCTTCGCCGGGAACCAGCGTTGCAGCCGGCCCGAGCATGGGCGGCTTGCGATGTGGGGCCGCGAGAAGATGTAGGGTGAAGATCCGGTCCGGCTGGGCGACGTGCGCCGGCGGCCGCAGCAGCAGGCGGTCGACGATGCCGAACATCGTCGCGTTCGCGCCGATGCCGAGCGCGAAGGTGAGGACGATCATCAGCGTCATCGCGGGCGTGTTGCGCAGTTGGCGCAGCGCGTAGCGGAGGTCGTGCCGCAGCGCTTCCATGCGTTCCCGGAGCGACATGACTTCGGTGCGATGCCGAGCCGCCGCGCGCAGCGAGCGCCGGATTTCTGCGGAGCCGAATCGTCGCTCGGCCTCCGCGGCGGCGGCTTCGGGCGAAAATCCTTGCGCGATGAGTTGGGCGACGCGCAGCTCGAGGTGACTGCGGATCTCCTCGTCCATCTCGTCGCTGGCGACGTCTGGCCGGTGTAGTGGCAGACGGAGCAGGCCGCGGATGCCAGGGCGGAGGAACATGGTGCGCCGCCGTCAGCTCGCG
>JALZAE010000418.1 GCA_030948535.1 Gemmatimonadota bacterium
GCGTCGACTTGCCCGAGCCAGACGGTCCCATGATCGCCACGTACTCGTTGCGGCGGATGGCGATGTCGACGCCGCGCAGCGCGTGCACGACTTCTCCACCCATGTCGTAGTCGCGGCGAATGCCGCGCGTCACGATGACCCAATCCTGGCCGGGCGCGACGCCTTCGGTGCCGAGCACGACCTGCCGCTCGGCGGTGGTGCTGAGAGGTACGCTTTCGCTTTCCACGCTCACGTTTTCGCCCCTGGCTTCTTGGTGACGATCGGGGCCTGGCGCACTTGCGCGCCATCCCGAAGCTCGCGGATCGCCTGATAGCTGCCGGCGACGATCTTCTCATCCGCGGTCAGCCCACTGAGGACCTCGAAGAACTCCTCGCCGGCTACACCGATCTTTACGGGACGGAACGACACTTTGTTGTCTTTTCCGACGATGAACACGCCCTCGACGTCCTTCTTGCCGATCTGCTTCGTCGGCTTCTTGCCCATCGCCACCTGCTGCGCCGAGTCGGTGGTCGGGCTGGACTCGTGCTCGCGTACCGTCAGCGCGATGATCGGAATCGATAGAACGTTCTTGCGCGTGTCGGTGATGACCTTCGCGGTGGCGGAGAAATCGGGACGCGTATCCTGCGGCGCGTTGATGAGCTGCACGGTCACTTCGTAGTCGACGGCCTGATCGCCGGTCGACGTCGCGGCGGCGCGCACCGAGCTGTTCGAGATCTTGACCACCTTGCCGACGAACGTCGTGTCGGGGAAGGCGTCGATCTGTACCATCGCCGAATCGCCGAGCTGAATGCGGGCGACGTCGGTCTCGTCGACCTTTACCTTCGTCTCCAGCACGCTCATGTCGCTGATCGTCAGGAGGGTCGCGGCGTCCTTGTTGAGCGTGCCCTGAATCGCCGTCTCGCCGTTCTCGACGTTGAGGCGCGTCACTCGGCCGCTCATCGGCGCGAGGATCGTCGTCTTGGCCAAGCCCGAGCGCGCATCGCGAAGCGACGCCTCGAACTGGTCGACGCTGTGGCGTGCCGCGTCGGAGAGGGCCTGGTTGACCTCCACCTGCGTGCGCAGGTTCTCCACTTCCTGATCGGAGATCAGGGTAGGGTTGGTCTTTTTGATCTCCATCTGGCGCTTCAAGTTCGCGGCCGCCTGATCGAGATTCGCCTTGGCCTGGGCGAGCTGCGCGCGCGCGCTGGCGATCGCCGCCGTCGAACGCTCCACGGCCGCCGCGGCCTGCGTCGGATCGATCTCGAGCAGGAACTGGCCCTTGGTGACAATGTCGCCTTCCTTGACGGCGAGGCGCACGATCTTACCGGTGATGTCCGCGCTCAAATCGACCTTGGTGCGCGGCTGCACTTTGCCGCTCGCCGTGACCGAGGCCACCAAATCGCGTTTCTGCACGCTCTCGATGCGCACTTCCGTCATCTTGTTGCCACCCTTCATGGCCGCGGCGACGACGACCAGCGCAACCAGTGCGACGGCGACGATGCCGATGGACCATTTTGCCCGCTTGCTCATTGGATTCCTCTATGACCGTTCGTAAGGTGGTCGCCCGCGTCTAGCGGAGCGGACGGCCGACCGCGCTTTCCAGCACGGCGAACGCCTTGTGAAAATCGTAAATGGCCGTGATGTGATCCGTCGCGGCGCGCTCGTACGAGGTCGTGGCCTGCGTCACGTCGAGCGAAGTACCGGCGCCGACGCGGAAGCGCTCCTCGGCGAGGCGCAGCTCTTCTTTCGCGCGCTGCTCGGTCTGCTCCTGCAAAGCCACCGCGCGTGCTGCCGTACGAAGCGTGAGGTACGCCGTGGTGACATCCGTCTGCAGGCGAAGCTGGCCCTTGCGTGTGTTGTATAGCGCATCGTCACGCTGGGCCTGGGCGACCTGCACGTCCTGCTCGCGCTGGAAGCCGTTGAAGAGCGGAAGCGACAACTGGGCGAAGAGCGCCAGCGGCTGCTTGGTGAAGCTGAAAGGGAATTGTTTGTTGGCCGCGCGGAACGCCGCCGCCTGTTCG
>JALZAE010000462.1 GCA_030948535.1 Gemmatimonadota bacterium
CTTACACCCAGTGTCCACCTTCCTTCCCATGTCTAACGATTGCCGAGTGCCGAGTGCCTGCTTCGCCTATGCTGCCTTATCCAATCGTGCGCGGATCTCGGCGAAGCGTTCGCGCGTGATACGGTAGCGCGAGAGGCACCAAAGCGCGAAGGGAATCGTGATGAGGATCAGGTAGGTCGGCGTCATCGCGAGATTGAAGCGTACCGCGTCGCTCTGGCTCGTGCTCGACGGAATGAAGCCGATGCGATCGAGCAACAGCCCGCTCAGCACGAGACTGACGGCGGCGCCGAGCTTATACGCGAAGGTGTACATGCCGAAGTACAGCGCTTCCTCACGCTTCCCGGTCTCCACTTCGGCAACGTCGGCGGTGTCGGCGACCATCGCGTAGGGCACCGACATGAAGGCGCCGTTGCCAATTCCCGCGAGCACGTTGAACATGCCGAGTGTGAGGGGGAGCTTCGGCGAATCGATCGGGAAGAGATGCCACCACACGTGGGCCCAGGGCGCGCCGATGAATCCGATGAGCGCGAGCGCGCCGCCGAGGATGAGCGCGGGCTTCTTGTCGTAGCGTTTGGTAAACCATACCCAGAACGGTTGCGACGCGATCGAGCAGGCGAAGAGCACGAGCGCCAGCAGTCCGATCTTCGGGCCGGTGAGACCGTACGTGTACGTGTTGGTGTGGATGGAGATTGTGATGCCGAACTGAAAGCCCGCCTCGATGGTGAACATCATCAGCGCGAGCATGAAGAAGTCGCGATTCCGAAATGTGCCGGCGATGTCGGCGCGGAGCGATGCGAGCGGGCCTCCCTCATGCCGCATCGTCTCGGAGCGCTTGGGCAGCACCGGGATGTAGCGGCGCGTCGCGGCGAACACGATCAGTGCGGCGACGATCGTGATCGCAGCCCACGCCGCACCCATGGGCGGATACGCGGCGGGGTTGAGCTGGCCCTTGGGAAATTGCGGCGTCGAGCGAAAAAAGAGCGCGAGCCCGCCGACGATCGCCGTGACCATGCCGACGAGATAAAACGTCGCCCGCATCCCTTGGATGGAGGAGCGCTCGTTGTAGTCCGGCGTGAGCTCGCCACCGAGTGCGTTGTACGGGACGACGTAGATCGTGAGCGACGTCTTGAGCGCGAGCACCAGCACGAACATGCGAATGAGCTTCGCGTTCGCGCTCGACGACGGATCGATCGACCAGAGGAGGTAGGTGAGCAGCGCGACGAGCGCGCCCCCGATGAGCAGGAATTGGTGCCGCCTGCCAAAACGCCGGCTCTCGGCACGATCCGAGAGCCAGCCCATCAGTGGATCGAGCGCGGCGTCCCAGGCGATCGAGATCGCCACCGCGATTCCCGCCAACGACGCGGGAATGCCGAGAATCGCGGTGGCGTAGAAAATCAGGAACGTCGCCACCGCCTGGTGCGGCAGCGAGAACCCGATCGTTCCGAAACCGTACCCGACCTTTCGCAGCGCGGGAATTCCCCCGCGCCGCGAATCAATCGCCATGCGAGCTCCTCATCGATAGTCGATGGAGAAGGTTCCCATGATGAGCCGTCCGAGGATCGGTGAGCCCGGGACCTCGATGTGCTTCTTGTCGAACACGTTCTTCACCGCGATGCCGAGGCGCGCGTTCGTCGACGTGATGAAGGACAGCGGGATGCCCGCGTTCAGATCGACCACATCGTACGCCGGCACCGGACCGGTGCTGTACGCCTGGGCCGAGATGAAGTTGAAGTTGCTGACGTGCGTGTATGCCGCCTCGGCGTACGTGCCGACCTTGAACCAATCCCGGGCGTCGATGGCACCGTGATACTTGTGCTGCGGCGCGTTGAAGCTGGGCTTGGCCACGCCGGTGCGCGGATTCTTGAAGGTGCTGTCGGGGTGCTGGTATGACATCGCACCGGACACACTGAACATGCTGTTCAACGCGAGCTGCGCGCCGACATCGACGCCGGTGATGTCGAGCTCGCCGTAGTTGAAGTAGGTGAGCGTGACCTCGCGGCGCGCCGCGCCGTTGTCATCCTTCACGAAGATGCCGTGCGCCGCATCGTTGATCACCAGCGGCGAGGTGATGAAGTTTTTGTAGTTCGACTGATATGCCGCGACGTCGACGAAGAGGCGGTCGAACCAGGTGCCACGATAGCCCGCTTCCAACGACGTGATCTCCGCGGGCTTGATCGCGGCGATCGGAGCCGGCACGGCGCCGCCCGGCGTCAGGTTCACGAACTCGAAGCCCTTGTGCGCGCCACGCAGCCAGATGTCGAGGCCGGACTGCCGGCGGATGAAGCTCTGCGCGTACTCCACCTGAATCGGCGGTGCGTTGAAGGCGCGGTTGTACGTCACGCGAACGTTCTGATCGCCCATCCCGTACGACAGCGCCGCCTTCGGGCTGAAGAAATTGCCGAAGTCTGAGTTGTGGTCGTACCGGCCGGTGAGGGTCAGGCGCAGGTTCGGCACCATCTGGTTCTCGTACTGCGCGTACGCGCCCGTCTCATCGATCGAGATCGCCGGATTGCCCGGCGAGTCGCTCAAGTACGTGCCATTGCTGACCGGCTTGCTGCGACGCCACTGCACGCCCGTGGTGAAGAAGTGCTGCTGGAGAAATCCAACCGTGTGCTGCGCCTCGAAGTCCAGACGGCTCGACTTGTCGACGAAGGTTGCCGCTGCGATGGCATCGCTCCGGCTCTTGCCGGGACCGCCGAAGATCACGGGAATCTGCTGCTGCGCGGCGTTGTCGATGTTGTAGGTCTTGCCGGCGGAGTTGCCCGTGTAGTAGCCCTGCAGGAACAGCGAGCCGAAGCCGAAGAAGTTGTCGAGGTTCGTGCGCAGCTGGTGATAGTAGAGATCCCAGTCGTCGCCCTGCAGCCGTCCGATGTTCGACAGATTGATGAAGTTCGAGCGCGTGAAGCCGCCCGAGTAGACGACGCGCGCGCCGCTCACCGGATAGAAGTAGAGCGAGCCACCGAACGTCTTGATGTCGACATTGTTGTTCACCACCGACGAGTCGTTGGCGGTGTAGATGACCGCGCCCGTCGTCGGGTTACGCACCGGGAAGAAGTTGTACCGCTCAAAATCCTTACCGGTGTATGTCTCGGCGCTGACCTTGTAGCCGAACAGGTCGGACAGGATGCCACTCGACCGCACGCCGATCCGCAGGATGTTCTGATTGCCGGCGGTGACTTCCAGGCTCTGCCCGGGATACTCGCGGGGATCCTTCGTGATGATGTTGACGACGCCGGCGCCGGCATTCGCGCCGTAGAGCGCCGAGCTCGGCCCGAGCACGACTTCGACCTGGCGAATGTCGTTCTTCGTCGCGAGCACGAGACCGGGGATCGGGGCGCCGACGCCCGGAAGCGAAGAGAGCCGGTTGTCGATGAGCAGGAGCATGTTGCTCGTGAATGGGCTGACGAAGCCGCGCGCGCTCACCTGCTGCTGCACGAGACCCGTCTCGAAGAAGTCGACGCCCTTCAACTGGCGCAGCGCACCGAAGACTGTGGGCTCCTGCTTCTGCTCGATCACCTGACCATCGACGACGCCGATCGACGCAGTGGCATCGGTGATGCGCTCCTCGCGACGCGTGCCGGTGACGACGACCGCTTCGCCCTGCATCGGAATCGGCGACATGGCGATGCTGACTTCGGTCGCTTGACCGTTGATCACCGCGATGCGCGTGCGCGTGCTCTTGCCGTATCCGATGCGGGCCGCTTCGACGTTGTAGATGCCGGCCGGCACGCGCTCGATCGCGAACGACCCATCGATGCCACTGGTGGCGCCGGCCACGGCGGTGCCCTGCGGGCTGCGCGCGACGACGATAACACTCTGCACCGGCTGGCCACTGGCGCCCTCGGTCACCTTGCCGGTGATCCGTCCCGTCTGGGCAGACGCAGCCGTGGCGAGAAGCGCGCAAGAGGCGACGACGGCAAGGCTGTAGGACGCCAAGGGTCGCGCGACGAATTTCGAAATCATTGATTGTCCTGGATTGAGTGATTCGTGCTGCGGTACGACGAGCTCACGAGGGCGCGGAGATGGCGTGGCCTTCGTGGGTATAAGCTTCGCGCGCGAGCATCTCGCGGATTTCACGGCGAAGCACTTTGCGGAGATAGCTGCGGGGAAGCTCCTCGAGCACACGAACGCGGTCGGGCATCTGCCACGGCTCGATGCGCTCGGCGAGGAACGCCATCATTTCGGCTCCGGCGGCATCCGCGGCCGCCGAATCGCCGGAGTCGATGCGTGCGGCGCGGCGGAGGGAAATGCACATCACGAGCGCCGTACCCTGACCCACCAGACATGCCTCTTTCACGGAGGGATGGTCGTGCGCCACCTCTTCGATCGTACGCGGATAGATCAAGCGATCACCGCGGCGCAGTAGGTCGGGACGACGATCGAGCACATGGAGGTATCCGTCGCGGTCGAAGAAGCCGAAGTCGCCGGTGTGCATCCAGCCGCCGGCGAGCGTGCGCGCCGTGAGCTCGGGCTGGCGCCAGTATCCGGCGAACACCGTCGGGCTCTTGATGAGCACCTGCCCGATCTCGCCCGGCGGCAGCGGCGCGTCCTTCTCGTTGGCGATGATGACCTGCACTTGCGGCACGACGCGGCCGACGGACGACAGCACATTGCGCGTCGCCGGCTGTCCATCGCGCATGTGCTCCTCCATCTGGAGCAGCGAGACCGGTGGCAGCACCTCGGCCATGCCGTAGCCTTGCTGGAAGATCGGTCCGAAGCGGCGCAGCGCTTCCTCGATCTTCGCGGCCGGGGTCGGCGCCGTTCCGTAGATGATGTTCGTGACGCTGCTCATGTCGGGCAGCTCATCCTCCGGCCAGTCGAGCAAGTCGATCAGTTGGCTCGGCGTCAAGAACATCCGCGCGACTCGATGCTCCGGAATG
>JALZAE010000477.1 GCA_030948535.1 Gemmatimonadota bacterium
TCGGCGCCATAGTGGAGCACGACGTCCACCGGATCGATGCCGTTCTTGAGCGACTTGGACATCTTCCGATTCTCCATGTCGCGCACCATGCCCGTGAGATACACGGTATGAAACGGCGCATCGCCCATGAAGAAGTAGCCCGCCATGATCATGCGAGCGACCCAGAAGAAGAGGATGTCGGGGCCGGTCACCAGCACGTCCGTCGGATAGAAGGCGCGCAGGTCGCGCGACTGCTCGTCGGGCCAGCCGAGCGTGGAGAAGGGCCAGAGCTGCGACGAGAACCACGTGTCGAGCACGTCATCGTCTTGGCGCACCGCGCCGCCGCAATGTGGGCACGCCGTGACGTCATCGCGACTGACGATCGGCTCGCCGCCGCAGGCATCGCAGTACCAGACCGGAATGCGATGGCCCCACCAGATCTGCCGCGAGATGTTCCAGTCGCGGATGTTCTCCATCCAGTGGACGTACACCGCCTCCCATCGCTCGGGAAGCAGCCGCACGCGACCATCGCGCACCGCTTGCAGCGCCGGCTCGGCCAGCGGCTTCATCTTCACGAACCATTGATCCGACAGACGCGGCTCGACGACCGTGTCGCAGCGATAGCATTTGCGCACGGCGTGCTGGTGCTCTTCGACCTTGATGAGATTGCCGGAGGCGCGGAGCGATTCGACGATGCGCTCGCGCGCCTCGAAGCGATCGAGTCCCTTGAGCGACGGCGGGACGCGGCCGGCGGCGTCAGCCACCTCTTCCATCATGCCGACGGCCGAAATCACCACCGGCATCGGCAGATGGTGACGCACGCCGACCTCGAAATCGTTTGGGTCGTGCGCGGGCGTGATCTTCACCGCGCCGCTGCCGAACTTCGGATCGGCGTAGTCGTCGGCGATGATGGGAATGGGCTGGTTGAGGAGCGGCAGCATCACCTGCGTCCCGACCAGGTCGCGATAGCGCGCGTCGCTCGGATGGACCGCGACGGCGACGTCGGCCAGCATCGTCTCAGGACGGGTTGTGGCGATGGTGATCGAGCGCGATGCGTCGCCGGCCAGCGGATATCTGATGTGGTACAGCTTGCCGCTCGCGTCGTGGTGCTCCGCTTCCTCGTCGCTGAGGGAGGTGAGGCAGCGCGGGCACCAATGGATCACGCGATGCCCGCGATAGATGAGCCGCGCCTCCCACAATCGCACGAACGCCTCGCGCACGGCGCGCGAGAGCTCCGGCGACAGCGTGTACGCGGTGCGCGACCAGTCACACGATGCGCCGATGGCCCGCAGCTGCGTGAGGATGATGCCGCCCGTCTCGTCCACGAACGCCTTCACGCGCTGGATGAACGCCTCGCGTCCGACGTCGAAGCGGGTCAGCCCCTCTTTCGCGATCAACTTCTCGACCACGTTCTGCGTCGCGATGCCGGCGTGATCGGTGCCGGGCACCCACAGCGCGTCGTCGCCCGCCATGCGGCGCCAGCGCATGATCACGTCCTGCACCGTGTTGTTGAGTCCGTGCCCCATGTGAAGCACGTCGGTGACGTTCGGAGGCGGGATGACGATGGTGAATGGTTGGCTGTTCCCACCGTGTCTCACCGACTGTGCGGCGTTCGCGGCGAACGTGCGCTGCGCCATCCACATCTGGTAGACGGTGGACTCGACGGTTGACGGTTGGAATTGTGGTGGGAGCTCGTCGTTCTTCATCGCTGGAAAGTAATAGACGGCAGATGTCAGATGTCAGACGTCAGTGAAAGCACGCGGGGGTGAGATTCTCTCTCACCCCCGCGAACTGACATCTGACATCTGACATCGGACATCTGACATCTGACATCTGCAGTGTTCAGTCTGCGCGCGTCTCGTCTTCGGGGTTCGCGACGTGATCGGCTTTCGGTACACCGCTCGGACTCACCGGCGATCCATCGTTGCGCCCGCCGCGACGCGTTTGGCGCGCGCTGCGCTTTTTCTCGCCGCCGGTCTCGATCTCCTCGGCGCTATTCCGCATTGCATCTTCATCACGCATCCAACGCTCCTCGAGCTCCGGTTTTGGTGACGCATGGCGGTCGGGCTCCGCGGACGACCCCTGCCGGCGCTGGCCGATCCCGACGCGATTGCCCTCCCACTGCGCTTCGTTCAAGGCGGGATCGCCTTCGGCGAACCGCCGTGCATTCTCGTCGAGCAGCGACTCCTCGACGCCGACGACGAGGCGATTCACGACCGTCTCGACACCCTCGACCGCGCGCGCAACGGCGACGGCTCGCTCCGACTCTTCTTCGGTGTCGACGTTCCCCGCGAGCTCGATGATGCCGGTACCGACCGCGCCGATGTCGATCGAGCGCTCGCTGAGCACGTCATCGTCGCGGAAGGCGGCAAGCACGGACTCCTCGAGCTCCGCGTCGATATCGTCGTCGGAGCCTTCCTCGTCGTCATCGTCGGCGAGCTCGTCCTCGTCGAACTCTTCATCGCCCGCCATCAAGTCGCCGGCGTCCTTCATGCGCGCCTTGATGCGCGCGGTGATTCCTGACAATCCACCCATCTTTTGCGCGACGAGCACGCCGACGGCAAATCCGGCGAGCGCACCCACCGCCAGGCTGGCGATCACGCCGCCGGCCGATGACTCATCGTCGCGAACGCGAATACGTCTCATAACGAGCGATCCCTGTGGCGGAGGTAATGAGGGGTCGATACCTTTCGGACGTTGCGCACCGAGGATCACGTGCGCAAGGACACGCGCCGCACTCCAGCGCGCACAATGCGCAAAGGTGCAAGATCAAGGCCGCGGATTCTGCGCTCGTCAGCTGCAAATCAACGGCAAATGCGCCGCGGATTTCCGCGGATTCCCGCAGATGAACGCAAATGTGGAAAGGGACTCTAAAGCCTCTTGCACGGCACGCGAGGGGCTTTGTACTTGTCGGATCTAGCTGCGTTCATCCGCGTCAATCTGCGGCTGCCCTTAATGTTGTTTGCTTTCGAGCCGCGGCGGCCAGCAGGTACTCTCCAATTTTATCACGATGATCGATCAGGCTTCTGAAGATCTGCAGCTGACGCTGCCCGATGGCTCCGTGCGCGCGGTGCCGTACGGAACCATACCGCGCGACGTGATCGCGAGCATCGGCGAACGGCTGCTGCGCGCTGCCCTGGCCGTCACGCTCAACGGCAAGGTGCAGGACGTCATGACGCCGATGCGTGAGAGCGGTAGCTTCCGTGTGATCACCGAGCGCGAGCCCAAGGACGCGGCCGATCGCGCCGCGGTCGACGAGTATCAGCGCGCACACGATGTGTTGCGCCATTCCGCGGCGCACATACTCGCCACCGCCGTGCGCCGGCTCCGGCCCGACGCCAAGATCGGATTCGGTCCCTCGATCGAGGACGGCTTTTACTACGATTTCGAGGTCGCCCAGCCGTTCACGCCCGACGACCTCGCTGCGTTCGAGTCGGAGATGAAGAAGGTCGTCGCCGAGAAGTATCCATTCGTGCGCGAGGAAGTGAACCGGACCGAGGCGCAGAAACGCTTCGTCGACGATCCGCTCAAGCTCGAACGGCTGTCCGAGCTCGGCGATGGCGAGGTGATCTCGATCTACACCGACGGGCCCTTCATCGATCTGTGCCGCGGTCCCCACGTGCAGGACACCTCGTACCTCAAG
>JALZAE010000479.1 GCA_030948535.1 Gemmatimonadota bacterium
AAGGTCATCGACCTGATCGCCCCGTTCGTGAAGGGTGGCAAGATCGGACTGTTCGGCGGCGCGGGCGTCGGCAAGACGGTCGTCATTCAGGAGCTAATCAACAACGTCGCGAAGGGTCACGGCGGGAAGTCGGTGTTCTGCGGTGTCGGCGAGCGCACGCGCGAGGGGAACGATCTCTACCTCGAGTTCAAGGAAGCGAACATTCTCGACAAGGTCGCGCTCATCTACGGACAGATGAACGAGCCGCCGGGCGCGCGCCTGCGCGTCGGTCTGTCTGGTCTGACCGTCGCCGAATATTTCCGCGACGTCGAGAACTCGGACGTGCTGGTCTTCATCGACAACATCTTCCGCTTCACGCAGGCGGGCTCCGAGGTGTCGGCGCTCCTCGGCCGCATGCCGAGCGCGGTCGGTTACCAGCCGACGTTGGCCACGGAGATGGGCGAGCTGCAAGAGCGCATCACGTCGACCAAGAACGGCTCGATCACGTCGGTGCAGGCGATCTACGTTCCCGCGGACGACATCACCGATCCGGCGCCGGCCACCGCGTTCGCACACCTCGACGCCACCGTCGTGCTCTCGCGCGCAATCACTGAGCTCGGCATCTACCCCGCGGTCGATCCGCTGGCCTCCAGCTCGCGTATTCTCGACGCGCAGTACGTGGGAGAGCGCCACTACAAGGTCGCCACCGCCGTCCAGCGCATTCTGCAGCGCTACAAGGAGCTGCAGGACATCATTGCGATCCTCGGCATGGAAGAGCTCTCCGAGGATGACAAGCTCATCGTCTCGCGCGCCCGCCGCCTGCAGCGCTTCATGTCGCAGCCGTTCGCGGTCGCGGAGCAGTTCACGAACACGCCCGGCAAGTATGTGAAGCTCGAGGACACGATTGCGTCGTTCGAGCGTGTGGTCGCCGGCGAGTTCGACACGGTGTCGGAGCAGGCGTTCTTCATGGCCGGCACCATCGACGACGTGCTCGCGAACGCCGAAAAAATGAAAGGCTGATCGATGGCGCTCACCGTATCCGTCATCTCGCCCGAGAAGACGCTGTTCGAAGGCGAGGCGACGTCAGTCGTTGCGCCTGCCTTCGATGGCGAGGTCGGCATTCTCACCGGACACGCGCCGATGATGACCCTGCTCGGCCGTGGCGTGCTCAAGCTCCAGGGCGCAGGTGGTGCGCAGCGCTTCAACGTCGACGGCGGATTTCTTCAAGTCGTCGACAATCAGGTGCGCGTGGTGACGGAGAAGGCGAGCCCCGTGTAAATAGGCGAGCAGCGCGCACGACGATTGCACTGCACATGGCGCGGATCTCGGAGATCCGCGCCTTTTGTTTCGGCTTGGCATTCATCCCGGAGGATCGACCGTGCGACTCCGCGCTTATCGAAAGGTGACGCTCGTTGGGCTTGGCGCGACGCTCGCGCTCAGCGCGCCGAGTGCGCGCGCGCAGATGCCCGGGATGCCCGTGCTACAAAACGCGTTCACCAGTCCCGGCTTCACCGTCGCGGTGAACTACGGCGGCTCGAGCGGCGGCGCGTATGCGCTCGGCGGTGCCGGCGCGTGGGCGCCATCGGCCGACGGCTTTCAGCTCAGCGCCGGAGCCGGCGCCTACAAGGCGGGCACGGGCGCGACGAGCGCAGTGACCTATGGCGGGCGGGCGAGCCTGCCGGTGTTCCATCTTCTCTCCGACGCGATGGCGATCGCGATCTTCGGTGGTATCGGCGGCGCGCATGTGAATGGGCTCAATGAAACCCTCGCGCCCATCGGCGTGAGCGTCGGCTATCGACATCCACTCGGCGCGACGCGCGCACTATCCGTGTACGCGGTGCCGTTCTACGGCTGGACGCATGCACAAATCGCGGGCACCGGTGGCAGCGCTACTACGACGACGAATTCCGGCGACCTGTTCGGCGCCATCGGCGCCGACGTGACGATCATGCCGCAACTCGGACTGAGCGCCGGTTATCAACTCGGTAGCCGTCGCGGAACGAAGGGCGTGTTTGGTGTGGCTCTCAGCTACGCGCTCTCGCGCGGATCGTGAGGGTGCCCGCTATCGGTCGCGCGCGTTAGCTTTGGCACCTCGTCCGATGGGAAAGCGGGCGTGAGACTTGCGACCCGAACACGACTTCCCCCGCCGCGCACCCCGACGTGCTCGCAATGACCGATACCCCAGCTGCAGCCAAGCCATGTCTTCTTGTCGTCGATGACAATCCCGACAATGCGTCGATCATCCAGCAGTATCTCGAGTCGAAGGGCTACGACATCTCGGTCGCACACGATGGTGACGAGGCGCTCGTGTGCTTCGAGCGCATCAAGCCGCGGCTCGTGCTCCTCGATGTGATGATGCCGGGACGCAGCGGGTGGGACGTCTGCCGCCTCATCAAGCAGCACCCGACGCTCGGCCGCTCGGTGCGCGTCATCATGGTCACGGCGCTGGACGATTGGGCGAACAAGCAGAACGCGCTGCAGACCGGAGCCGATGACTACATCACCAAACCCCTCGATCTTGCCGACCTCGCGGCGCGCGTGAAGCGCAACCTTGCCCTGGTGAGTCCGGCAAGCTGATGCCCGCCGTCCCGTTTGCCCGCACGCGGTGAGCGCTGCTCTCCTTCTAACCGATAGCGACGATCCCGTCGTCGCCGAGGCGGCTCAGCGCATTCCCGGATGGGAGCTGGCGCTTCGCGCGTCGGGGGACCTCGTCGCGGCGATGGACGCGTTGCCCGAAGCCCGCGCGCTGCTCATCGCGACGGACGATCCCTCCATCATTCGTGCCGCGGTCGAAGGGGCGCGAATGCGTCACGTGCCCGTGATTCTCGCCTGCCGCGACGACACGGCTCGCCGGCGCGCGCTCGAGCTGCGCGTCGATGAGTGGTACCAGGTGCCGGCGTCGGCGGATGAGATCCTCGCGCGCGTGCGGTCGGCGATCGGACGTGCCGCGTCGTTCACCGCAGATCTGGCCGAGCGCGTCGAGAAGGTGGAGCTCGAGGAGATGCTCTACGACGCGCTCACCGGACTGCCGACGCTGCCCGTGATGATCGAGCGTATGCGCCCGCTGATCAAAGCGCGCGGCGAGCTGATCGTCTTTTACCTGAACTTCGTGCGCTACAGCAAGCTCGAGGAGATTTACGGGTGGGAAAAGCTCGACGGCGTGCTCGAGACGACGGCGAGCGCGGTGCGCGAGTTCCTCGACGAGAATGCATTCCGCTCGACGCGCATGATGGTGAGCTTCACCAACGACGACGACTTCATCTTCTTTCATATCCCCGCCGCCGGCGCGGCGGCGGCGACCGACACCGAGATCATCGAGCTGGCGCGCGGGCTCCAGCAGCACATCGGCCGCCGGCTCGAGGAGACGCAGGGCGACGACATCGCCGCGCTGTTCGACATCTACGTCGGCTACGCGCACGTCTACTACAATCCGAAGATCCGCCTCGAGCGGCTGATCTACCGGGCGATTCGCGAGGCGGCGAACGCGGCGAAGAGCGTCGAGGAGCGCGAGCGCGCGCGCAAGGTCGCCGACCTCAAGCAACTGCTGCACGACGGCGGCGTCTACATCGACTACCATCCCATCGTCGCCACCGACACGAGCGAGATCATGGGGTTCGAGGCGCTCGCGCGCGGCGTGCGGCGCTCGCTGCGCAGCCCCGAGGTGATGTTCGAGGT
>JALZAE010000504.1 GCA_030948535.1 Gemmatimonadota bacterium
GGCGAGCGCGGCCTCGCGGCCATCACCGATCGCCGCGCGGCCCGCGCGCTGCGCCAGCGCGGGAAAGGGAAAGCGAATAGGCGGCAGCGAGTGTGGCAGCGTCACGCGGGAGAAGATGGCGTTGGGCACCGCGCGCCGGTAGCTTTCGCGCCATGCCGATGCCCTCGAAAGCCATTCTCTGGATCGATGATGAAGTCGACCTGCTCGAGTCGCATCGCATCTTCCTCAAGGAGAAGGGCTTCGACGTCGATGCGGCCAGCAATGCCGAAGACGCCGTGGAGATGCTGCGGCGCCGGCAGTATGGACTCGTGCTCCTCGACGAGCAGATGCCGGGCAAGCGAGGCCTCGAGGCCTACCGCGACATTCGCGAGATCGAGCCGCTTCTGCCGATCGTGATGGTGACGAAGAGCGAGGACGATTCGACGCTGCGCGAAGCGCTCGGTGCCGACGTGCGCGATTATCTCATCAAGCCGATCAACCCGCGGCAGGTCCTGAGCGTCGTCACACGGGTGCTCGAGGGGCCGCGCATCAGGCAGCAAGCGATCGCGCGGTCGTTCGTCGAGCGGTTTCGCGAGATGGAGCTCGAGGAGCGCGCTCGCACGCTCGACTGGCGCGGGTGGATCGCACGCTACTCCGAGCTCGTCGACTGGGATCTCGAGCTGGCCGAAGCGCACGAGTGGAGTCTGTACGAGTCGCTGCAGGGGATGTATCCGGACCTGCGACGCGAGTTCGCGGAGTTCATGCGCACCGCGTATCCGGCGTGGCTGCGCGATCTCGAGGGCGATCGCCCGCCGCTCTCGATCGACGTCGTCAGCGAGTTCTTGCTGCCGGTGCTCAAGAATTCGCGCGCCGCGATCTTCGTCGTCATCGACTGCCTGCGGCTCGATCAGTGGCGCTATCTGCAGCCGCTGCTTGCGCCGATGTTCGAGGTCGAGACCACGCACTACATGGCGGTGCTGCCGACGGCGACGCCCTACTCGCGCAACGCGCTCTTCAGCGGGCTCTTTCCTGGCGAGCTCGCGGCGCGCTTCCCCGATTGGTGGGAGGACAAAGCGGAGGATACGCTCAACGCTCACGAGCGCGATTTCCTCGAGGCACATCTGGCCGAGCTGCGCGGGCCGACGCCCGTGCGCTACGAGAAAATCTCGACCGCGGCCGACTCCGACGAGCTCGAGCGGCGCATCCCCGGCTCGGTGGCGGCGGAGGGTGTCAGCGCGTTCGTCTTCAATTTCGTCGACCTGCTCACGCACGGCCGCAGCGAGTCCGCGATCCTGTACGAGGTCGCGCGCGACGAGCGCGCACTGCGACAGATCACGCGGCAGTGGTTTGAGCGCTCGGCGCTCTCGGGGCTGTTGAGAGAGGCGTCGCGCCGAAACATCCCGGTGCTGATTACCAGCGATCACGGCTCCATCCACTGCAACACGCCGGCGACGGTGTTCGCCAAGCGCGACGCGACCGCGAACCTCCGCTACAAGTTCGGCGAGGATCTGCGCGCCGAGCGGCCGGAACACGCGCTGCTCTTCACCAACTCGGATGATCTGCGTTTGCCGCGCAAAGGTCTTGGACGCAACTCGCTGCTCGCGGTCGGCGACACCTTCTTCGTCTACCCGACCAAGCTGCGCGAGTATCAGACGCGATACCGTGGCAGCTTTCTGCACGGGGGCGTAACGCCCGAGGAAGTCATCCTCCCGGTGTCGCTCCTGACGCCCAAGAAATAGCGTCGCGTGAACAATCGCGGGTTTTACCGGCGTCTCGCGCGCTTCCTTCGGCCGCACGCGCCGCGGATGATCGGAAACATCGTCAGCAGCGCGATCAACAACGCGCTCGACGGATTCTCTTTCATCCTGCTCATCCCCTTCCTCAATGAGCTGTTCGGGCAGAGCGCGATGCCCGCCACGAACGGCTGGCTCGCCCGTCTGCTCAAAGCCACCGTCGGCGATCTGCTCGATCCCAACGACAAGATGGGATCGTTGCGCACCGTCATCTTGATCATCCTCGCGACGGTCGCGATCAAGAACCTGTTCGTGTGGACGGCCGGCACCCTCGGCGCGCAGCTGCAGGAGTACGTCACGCGCGATCTGCGCAACGCCGTCTATCAGCATCTGATGCGCTTGCCGATCGGCTACTTCACGCGCACGAAGGTCGGCCAGATCATCTCGCGCATTCTGTCCGACACCGATCAGACGAAGCTGCTCATCACCGCCGTCGTCACCGACGCGGTGAATGCCGGCACGGCCGTCATCGTCCAGGTGGTCGTGCTCTTCGCCATTTCATGGCGCCTCACGATCATGGCGCTCGTCGTCGCGCCGGTGCTCACGCTCCTGCTGCAGCCGTTGCTGCGGAAGCTGCGCCGAGGGTATCGGGAGCTACGCAACGATCTCGGTGAGATGACGAGCGTGCTGCAGGAGTCGGTGAGCGGCGTGCGTCTGGTGAAATCGTACGGCGCCGAATCGTACGAGGAGCAGCGCTTTCTTGGCGCGAGCGGCATGTACTCGAGCGGCATGGTGCGGATGGCGCGCGTCGCGCTCGTCGGGCAGCCGATTACCGAGACACTCGGCGCGGTGATCGTCGTGCTGCTGCTCTGGTTCGGCGCCCGCGAAGTGCTCGTGGAGCAGTCGCTGCAGGCCTCGGAGTTTCTCGTCTTCATCGCGATCGTGATGAAGCTACTGCAGCCGATGAAGAAGCTGTCGCAGATTCCGGCCACGGCGCAGAACGCCTTCGCGTCGGCCGAGCGTCTGTTCGACGTCCTCGACACGCCGACCGAGACGGAGACCGACCGCGGCACCAAGATCGCGAGCTCGCTGCGCGGCTCGGTACGGTTCGACGATGTCTCGTTCGCGTACGAGGAGGAGCCGGTGCTGAGCGACATCGACTTCACCGCGCGGAAGGGCGACATCATCGCGCTCGTCGGGGCGAGCGGAGCGGGGAAGTCGACGCTCGTTGATCTGATTCCCCGGTTCTACGAGCCGACCAAAGGACGCGTGCTGCTCGACGACGTCGACCTTCGCGAGATCGCGCTGCCGTCGCTGCGAAAGCTCACCGGCATCGTGAGCCAGGAGACCGTGATCTTCAACGATACGGTGCGCAACAACATCGCATACGGCAGCGCCGAGCGGCACACCGACGCGCAGGTCGAAGCGGCAGCGCGCGCGGCCAACGCGCATGAGTTCATCGTCGAGCTGCCGCAGGGCTACGCGACGCATCTCGGCGAGCGCGGTGCGCGCTTGTCGGGCGGGCAGCGGCAGCGCATCGCGATCGCGCGCGCGCTCCTGCTCGATCCGCCGATCCTCATTCTCGACGAGGCCACGTCCGCGCTCGACACTGAGAGCGAGCGGCTCGTCCAAGAGGCAATCGACCGTCTGCTCGAGGGGCGCACCGTGTTCGTGATCGCGCACCGGCTGTCGACCATCGCGCACGCGACGGAGATCCTCGTGCTCGACCGCGGCCGCATCGTCGAGCGCGGTACGCACGACGAGCTGCTGGCGCGTCAGGGCGCCTACTCCCGGCTGCACGCGATGCAGTTCCGCGACCGCGACCGCGAGCAGCAGCCCGCCGGAGGCTGAGCGTGCGCGTGCTCTTCTTGATCGGCGATCGCATCTGGAGCGGCCGCGTGCGCGCATTCGCCGTGGCCGCGGACGGACTGCGCGAGCGAGGCCACCAAGTCGCCGTGGTCTGTCCGCCGGGCAGCGACGTGGAATCGCGACTCGATCCCGCGGCGTACGAACTGTTGCCGCTGAACATCAGCGGCCCGTGGCCGGCCGCGGCGGCGCGCATTCGTCGCGCGGTGAGCGAGCGATTCGTCGAGGTGATCTTCGTCCACACGGACCGCGAGCAGTTGATCGCGTCGGCCGCGGCGCGATCGGCGGGCCGCGCCGCGGTGCTGCGGCGTGTGTCGCCGGGCGAGAACGTGGTCCTCACGCGCCGCGCGAAGATGGCAATGCGCTTCGCCGCGACCGGATTCGTCTTCGCCAGCGAAAGCGAGATGCGAAACGCGGGAGAGATTCGCGGCACGCGCGTCGCCAGCGTCTTCGCGACTTCGGGCGCCGACGCAAACGCTGCCGATTCGCTGCGCGGTCCGGCGCGGGCGCTCGCCGGCGCGAGCGGCGTGACGCAGCTCATCGTCTGCGCGTACGATCGCACGAGTCGCATCCGTGCCGCGCCGGTGCTTCGCGTCGCATCGCTCCTGGCGCCGAGGCATCCCGACTTGCGGGTGGCGGTCGTCGGGCCGGGCTCGACGGAAGAGGAGCTGCGCATGCACGCCGCCGCGTTGCGGATCACGAAGATCGTGCGCTTCCTCGGCGATCGCCCCGACGCGTTCTCGGTGCTGCGCGCGGCCGACCTTGGCTGGGTCGTCGCGCAGAGCGACGACGGCGTGTTCGCGATGCTCGACTTGATGGCGGCGCGCGTGCCCGTGCTGGCCGAGCGCTCGCCGGTGACCGAGCAGTACATCGCCGACGGGATCACGGGCGTGCTCTTCGATCGCACCGAATCGGCGGCCATCGCCGCGCCCGTGGCGCGGCTGCTCGCGCACGATGACGAGCGGAGCGCGATGGCGAGCGCAGGCCGCGCGCGCGTCGCTCGTGACTTTCCGCTGGCGCAGATGATCGACGGCTTCGAGCGAGCGGGGGAGTCCGCCCGCGGATTCGCGCGATGGTAGCACGCCCGGCGCTCGGCACGTGAAGTCCGCCTCGCTCGCCGATCGCCTGCAGTACGCCGCGATGCGCACCGCCATCGCCGGACTTGGCGCGCTGTCGTGGGAGCGCGCGGCGGAGGTCGGGGCGCGGCTCGGATCGCTCGGCTACGCGCCCTTCAAGATTCGGCGCGACGTCGTCGAGCGGCAGATCGCCGCGGCATTTCCCAAGTGGCCCAGAGGCGAGGTAGTGCGCGTGGCACGGGCGGCGTATCAGCATCTCGGGCGGGTGAGCGTCGAGACGGCGCTCTTGTCGAGACTTCCGCGGGAGCGTGTGCTCGAGCTGGTGGAGGGCGTCGATGGATGGGACGTCCTCGAGCGCGCGCTGGCTCGGGGCCGCGGAGCGATTCTGCTGACCGCGCACTTCGGCAACTGGGAGCTGGCCGGCGCGTATCTCGTCGCGCGCGGTCTCACGCTCGATGCCGTCGCGCGGAAGATGAACAATCCGCTCTTCGACTCGTACATCACGCGCACGCGCGAGCGGCTCGGCATCGCCATCGTGTACGACAAGGACGCGGTGCGACGGACGGCGAAGGCGGTGCAGGAGGGACGGGCCGTCGCATTCCTCGCCGACCAAGGCGCGCTCAACATGGCGTCGACGTGGGTCCCCTTTTTCGGACGACTCGCCAAGACGCCGCGCGGGCCCGCCGTGCTGGCGCTCCGCTGGGACGTGCCGGTGATCTTCGGCGTGGCCATGCGACTGCCCGATGGCCGCTATCGCCTCGGCATCGAGGAGATTCCTTTCGACAAGTCCGATGATCGCGACGCCGACGTCGACCGCATCGTTGCGCGGTACACCGCCTCGCTCGAGCGCTGGGTACGCCGCGAGCCGGAGCAGTACTTCTGGCATCATCGCCGGTGGAAGCATCAGCAACCGGGAACGCCTCCCGAGCTGGGCGATCCTAGCGTCGCGCCATGAAGAGCCTCCATCGGCGACCGGTGCATGTCGCGCGTTTCATCGCGGCGTCGGAGCTCGGCGAATACGCGTATTGCCGGCGCGCGTGGTGGCTGCGCGCGGTGCGGGGCGCGTCGAGTGAAGAGCAGAGCGCGCGCTTTCGCCACGGACACGCCGAGCACTGGCGGCATGGCTGGACCATTCTTGTCGCGCGCGCTTTGATCGTGCTCTCGCTCGCGCTGGTGCTCGTCGCGCTGTCTCTCTTGGCCTGGCGGTCACTGTGAGCACGACGATCGCCGCCATGGTCGCGCTGCTCGTGGCGGCGTTGCTGGCGGTGATCGCGCTGCGCCTGTCGCGGCGCTCCGGACTCTCCGGCATCGTCGTCGCAAGCGATGGTCCCGTCGCCCGTCGGTCGCGCGTGCTGCGCTCGGCCCGCGCGGGAATTTCCGGCAGGCCCGACTACTTGATCGAGGAGCACGACCACATCGTGCCGGTCGAACTCAAGCCGAGCCGTCAGAGCGCGACGCCGTGGCTGCGGGATGTCGTGCAGCTCGCCGCCTATTGCCTGCTGCTCGAGGAGACGGAGCCGCGCTTCGGCGGGTATGGTTATCTCCGTTACGCCGACCGTACGTTTCGCATCGACTTCACCGACTCGCTGAAGGCGGAATTGCTCACTACCGTCGCCGCGCTGCGCGCCGATCTCTCGGCGACCGACGTCGAAGCCAATCACGCGGATCCCCGCCGCTGCGCGCGCTGTGCGCTGCGCGAGCCGTGCGGGCGTGCCGTCGGCGCGTCGCGATGGTGAACCGGGCCGCGGCGCGACTGACGCACGACCGGCGCGCGATGGCGGGGATGGTGGTCGTGATCGCGCTCATCGTGGCCGCGGTCTTTGCGCCGTTGCTCACGCGTGACGACCCCGCGCGCGTCGTGCTCGCCGAGCAGCTGGAGCCGCCGACGCGCGCGCATTGGTGCGGCACCGACGTCCAGGGCCGCGACGTGTGCGCCCGGCTCATCTATGGCGCCCGCGTCTCACTCGCGGCGGGTCTGATCTCGCAGACCATCGCGCTCGCGCTGGGTCTCACGCTCGGTTTGCTCGCCGGATTTTACGGGCGCTGGGTCGACGAGACCGTGATGCGGCTGGCCGACATCACGCTCGCCTTTCCGACGCTGCTGTTGCTGATCGCGTTGGCGGCGGCGCTGCAGCCCTCGTTAGGCACGGTCTTCGTCACGATCGGATTGGTCGGATGGGCAGGGATGGCTCGCCTCGTTCGCGGGCAAGTGCTCGTGGTACGCCAGCTCGAGTTCGTGCAGGCGGCGCGTGCGCTCGGCGCGCGTGACCGTCGCATCATCGCGCGCCACGTGCTGCCGGGTGTCTTGGCGCCGGTGATCATCGCCGTCACGCTCGGCATGGCCGCGGCGATCATGGCCGAGGCGTCGCTGTCGTTTCTGGGACTCGGCGTGCAATCGCCGGCGACGAGCTGGGGCCTGATGATCGCCGACGGCCGCGACCTCAATCAACTCCGACACGCGCCGTGGACGTCGGTCTTCCCCGGATTGGCGATCGGCGCCACGGTGCTCGGATTCAATCTCCTCGGTGACGCGTTGCGCGATGCGCTGGATGTGCGCGCTCCCGGTACCGCGCGCGCCGCGCCGACCACCGCCACATGAGCTTCGACGTCGACCATCTGCGAGCGACAGAATTTCCCGCGGTGACGAGCGGTGGAACCGTCTACCTCAACAATGCATCGACCGGCCCGATGCCGCGTCGGTCGCTCGATGCGCTCCACGCGTTCAACGCCATGCGCGCCGAGCCGCACCGTATCACGCTCGAAGATCAATTCGGGACGGCGGCGCGCGCGCGGGAACTGATCGCGCGTCTGATCAACGCCGAGCCTGGCGAGATCGCGCTCATGGTCAACACGACGTACGGCATCAACCTCGCCGCGCGCGCGCTGCGGCTGGGGCCGGGCGACGTCGTCGTCGGATGCGACAAAGAATTCCCAGCCAATATCTATCCGTGGATGGCACTCGCGCGCGACGGCGTGCGCTTCGATATGGTGCCCTGCCAGGGCGTGCTGCCGGATGAAGACGCGATCGTCGCGGCGCTCGATCGTCCCGGCGTGCGCGCCCTCGCGATCTCGTGGGTGTCGTTCGCGACTGGCTATCGCGTCGACCTGGCGCGGCTCGGCCGCGAGTGCCGGGCGCGCGGTATCTATCTGGTGGTCGACGCCATGCAGGGCGTCGGTGCGCTCATGCTCGATGTGCGCGAGACGCCGGTCGATATTCTCGCCTGCGGCGGACAGAAGTGGCTCCTCTCGCCGTGGGGAACGGGATTCGTCTACGTGCGCGATGAGCTGGTGCAGCGCCTCGAGCCGTACGCCGTCGGGTGGATGGCGA
>JALZAE010000537.1 GCA_030948535.1 Gemmatimonadota bacterium
CATCCACCTTTGGTCATCGCGCGGCATCACCATCGCGGACAACCGCATCAGCGGACACCGCGACGGGATCTATTTCGAGTTCGTGCACGACAGCCGGGTGGAGCGAAACATCAGCGAGGGCAATCTCCGCTACGGGCTCCATTTCATGTACTCGGACGATTGCCACTATGTCGCCAATACTTTCGCGCGCAATGAGTCCGGTGTCGCGGTGATGTACACGAAGCGCGTTGAAATGACGGGAAACACCTTCGGTGAAAATTGGGGCGCGGCGGCATATGGACTCCTCCTCAAGGAGATCAGCGACGTCACGCTGACCGGCAACGTCTTCCACCGCAACACCACCGGTCTGCTTGCCGACGGCGTCTCACGGCTCGTCGCCCATCACAATGCCTTTGTGGCGAACGGCTGGGCGATCAAGCTCGAGGCCAACGCCGTCGACAGCCGCTTCACCGCCAACGATTTCGCCGGCAACACATTCGACGTGACGACGAACGGCCACGGTGGCGACGCGACGTTCGCCGGCAACTACTGGGATTCGTACACGGGCTACGATCTCAACCGGGACGGACTGGGCGATGTCCCTCATCATCCTGTGCGGCTGTTCTCGCTGCTCGCGCAACGGACCGAGGCATCACTCGTGCTCCTGCGCAGCCCGTTGGTCGGTGTGCTCGACGCCATCGAGCGCGTGCTCCCCTCGCTGACACCGCAGTCCGTCGTCGACTCAGTGCCATCGATGCATCCGAGGCGCGTCGTGCACGCGCTCGCTCAAACTGAGCAACGTCGATGAGCTCGGCCGCGATGCCGGTAATTCTCGAGCCGCGTTCGCGATCCGCCACTCCGGCGATCGAGATCCGCGGACTGAGCAAGCGCTTCGGCCGCGTCGAAGTCCTGCGCGGGATCGATCTGGATATCGCGCCCGGCCGAGTGACCGCGGTCGTGGGACCGAATGGCGCGGGAAAGACGACGCTGATCAAGAGCATCATCGGCCTCGTGCATGCGACCGGAGGCACGATTCGCGTCGGCGGCGCGTCGGTGATCGATGGCGATGACTATCGCGCTCGCATCGGTTACATGCCGCAGATCGCTCGCTTTCCACACAACCTCAGCGGCACCGAGCTCCTCGCCATGCTGAAGGACTTGCGCCGAAGCGCCGCTCCGGATTCCGAGGTCGACGAGAAGCTGATCGCGCTCTTTCACCTCGGCGACGAGTTGACGAAGCCGTTACGCGCGCTCTCGGGCGGTACGCGCCAGAAAGTAAATGCCGTGGCCGCATTTCTCTTTCATCCGGAGCTGCTCATCCTCGACGAGCCGACCGCGGGACTCGATCCGCTGTCGAGCAGCGTGCTCAAGGACAAAATCGCGGAGGAACGCCGTGCCGGACGCACCGTGGTCATCACCTCGCACGTCATGAGCGACCTGCAGGAGCTGGCCGACGATCTGATCGTTTTGCTCGATGGATGGGTGCGGTATGCGGGAACGGTCAGCCACCTCCTCGATAGCATGCGGCAGCGCACGCTGGAGCGAGCGATCGCGCGCCTCATGATCGGTGATGATGTCCAGCTAGGAGTGGCGTCGTGCATACGCTAGCGACGACGCCGGCCACCCTCGCGGCCGCCCGCCCTCGCGGCGTCATTCGCAAGGTCGCTCGCTACCAGCTTCGCGATGTCGCGCGCAGCCGCTGGCTGGCCGCGTACACGCTCTTCTTCGCCACGGCAAGCTGGGCGCTCCTGCAGTTTGGTGGCGCGGGAGACCGCGCGCTCTTGAGCCTCTTGAACGTCGTGCTGTTCGTGGTGCCCCTCGTCACGATCGTGTTCGGCACGATCTACTTGTACAATGCGCGCGAGTTCATCGAGCTCCTCCTCGCGCAGCCCGTACGCCGGGCGCAGCTCTTCACGGGGCTGTATCTCGGCCTCGTCGTGCCGCTTTCGCTGGCGGTCGTCGTGGGGATCGCGATGCCATTCCTGCTCACGCGCGGCGCGGCGGTGGCGGCGCGCGGTAATCTCGTCGCCCTTTCCTTCGTTGGCGTCGCCCTGACCTTCGTCTTCACGGGCTTCGCGGCGCTCATCGCGACTCGCAACGACGACCGTCTTCGCGGGCTCGGTGTCGCCATCAGCGTATGGCTGCTGTCCGCGCTGGTCTACGATGGCCTCGTGCTCCTCGCCGTCGCGCTGTTCGCGGACTATCCGCTCGAACGGCCGATGCTCGCGCTCATGCTCGCGAACCCCGTCGACCTGGCGCGCATCATCATGATTCTGCGCTTCGACGT
>JALZAE010000555.1 GCA_030948535.1 Gemmatimonadota bacterium
TCTCTGAGCTAACCACACCCCACACCCGACACCCGCTCTTGTGATTTCCCGTTCCCACTATATCTTCGACAACGTCAACTAAATCCTGGATTCGATGAGCACCTCCCTTGGAGAGTTCGAGCAACTCGTGATGTTGGCGCTGATGCGGTTGGGCGATGACGCCTACGGCGTCACGGTGCAGCGCGAGCTGGCCAAGCGGGCGAAGCGGCAGGTGAGCCTCGCCACCGTCTACACCACCCTCGTGAGGCTCGAGGCGAAAGAGCTCGTCGGATCGAGGCTCGGCGAGCCGACGCCGCAGCGCGGCGGACGGCGCAAGAAGCACTACTTCCTCGAGGCCGCCGGCCGAAACGCGCTCGCCGACTCGTTGCGCAGGATTCGCAAGATGGCGAGCGGACTCGACACGGCGTGGGACGCGTGATGAGCCCGGCCCCGGTGTCACCGCCCAAGGCCGCCGTCTACCTCCTGTCTCAGCGCCTTACCGACGAGCTGCGAGAGCCGATCCTCGGCGACCTCGAGGAAACCTTCTGCGAAGAGATCGTTCCCGCGCGCGGCGTCCGCTCTGCGCGCACGTGGTATTGGCGCCAGACCATTCGAATCCTGCTCGCCCCTCCAGCTCGCGCGGACGCCAGACGCGAGCTGGGTTTCACGAGAGAGGGAGATCCCGCGATGCTGATGTTGTTGTCCGATCTCAAATTCGCCGCGCGCATGCTCGCGCGGCGACCCGCCTTCAGTGCCTTGGCGATCTTCACGCTGGCCATCGGCATCGGAGCGAGCACGGCGATCTTCAGCGTCGTCGACCCGGTGCTCTTTCGCGCCCTGCCGTATCCCGGCGGCGACCGCATCATGATCGTGTGGGAGCGGGAGAAGACGGACGAGCAGAGCCACCTTGGCTACGCCACCATCCAGGATCTCGCGCAAGGCAACAAGACCTTCTCGGTGATGGCCGCGGTTGGCGGATGGTCGCCGACGATGTCGGGTACGGCCGAGCCCGAGCGCCTCGACGGACAGAAGGTGACGCACACGTTCTTCTCGGTGCTGGGTGTAAAGCCCGCGCTCGGCCGCGATTTCGTGAAGGACGAAGACGTGCGCGGCGCGCCGCGCGTCGTGATTCTGAGCGACGGACTCTGGCGCCGCCGCTTCGGTGGAGACTCCACGCTCGTCGGCAAGCCGATCACCCTCGATGGCATCGCGTTCACCGTGTTGGGCATCATGCCGCCGGACTTCGACAACGTGCTCAATCCCGAGGCGAAGCTGTGGACGCCGCTGCGCTATGAGGTGTCGATGCCGCAGGCATGCCGGAGCTGCCGCCATCTCCGCGCGATCGGCCGCCTCAAGGCCGATGTGAGTGCGTCGGGGGCCGAGCACGATCTGTCGGCATTGTCGGCGAATCTCGTGCGCGCGTATCCGCAGGACTATCCGGCACCGGGGATCATCGTCACCGCCATGCGCGAGCAGATGGCGCACGCCATTCGTCCCGCGCTACTTGCCGTGCTTGCTGCGGTGGCGTTCCTGCTCGTCATCTCCTGCGCGAACGTGGCAAGCCTGCTGCTCGCCCGCGCCGCGCAGCGTGAGAGCGAGTTCGCGGTACGCATCGCGCTCGGCGCCGGTCGCCAGCGCGTGCTGAGCCAGCTGCTGACCGAGAGCCTGCTGCTGGCGCTGATCGGCGGCGCGTGCGGCATCGCCGTCGCGCACGGTGGTGTGAATCTGCTGCTGCGTCTCAGCCCGAACGACATGCCGAGGCTCGGCGCGATTGGCCTGGACGCACGGGTGCTGCTCTTCGCGATCGGAATCACGACGCTCGCCGGCATCGCGTCGGGCATCGCGCCGGCGATGCTCACCGCTCGCGGCGGACTGCACGGCGCGATCAAGCGCGGCGGTCATCGCGTGGGCGGCGCACGCCGCGCGCGCAACCTGCTCGTCGTCTCCGAGATCGCGCTGGCGCTGGTACTGCTGGTGGGCACCGGTCTACTGTTGCGTAGCCTGACGCATCTCCTGGCGGTGAAGCCCGGCCTCGATCCGTCGAACACGCTGACGATGGAGATCCAGGTCACCGGCCCGAACTACCGCAGCGATACGGCGACGCGAGTCTTCTTCGACGAAGCGCTGCGCCGCGTGGGCGCGCTGCCCGGAGTCGACAACGCCGGCATGGTCAGCCAGCTGCCGCTCGGCGGCAACTTCGATTCATACGGTATTCACAGCGAGACCCATCCGAACCCGAATCCGTCCGAGGATCCATCGGCCGATCGCTACATGGTGACCGCCGACTATCTGAAGACGATGCGGATTCCGCTGCTGCGCGGACGCGGCATCACCGATCAGGATGGCATCAACGCGCCGGCGGTCATGCTGATCAACGAGACGTTCGCCAAGCGCGGATTTGCGGGCGAGGATCCGATCGGCCAGCGCGTGCGCGTCGGCGATGCGACGAAGGGACCGTGGCGAACCATCGTCGGCATCGTGGGGGACGTGCACCACGTGTCGCTCGACGCGCCGCTATCGAACCAGATCTACATCAATGAGGCGCAGTGGCTCTGGGCGGACGACGCCATGGTGCTCACTGTGCGCACGCGCGGCGAGCCGTCCGCGATGACGACAGCCGTGCGCAACGCGGTCTGGTCGATCGACAAGACGCAGGCGATCCTCCACGTGGCGACGATGGAGCACGTGCTCGCCGCTTCCGCCGCGCGCCGCCGGTTTTTGCTCACGCTGTTCGAGGCCTTCGCGGCCGTCGCGCTGGTACTCGCCGGCGCCGGGATCTACGGAGTGCTCGCCGGCACCGTCGCCGAGCGCGCCAGAGAGATCGGCATCCGCGCCGCGCTTGGCGCCACGCGCTCGGACATTCTGCGGCTCATCGTACGCCAAGGTCTGTCGCTCGCCATCACCGGCATCGCCATCGGCGCGGTCATCGCGCTCGCGCTCAAGCAGGTGATCGCCGGTCTGCTGTTCGACACGCATCCCGCGGACCCGATCACCTTCGGCGCGGTGATCGGCGTGCTCCTGGTCGTTGCGCTCGCCGCGTGCGCGGTGCCCGCGTGGCGTGCCGCCCAGCTCGACCCGGTGCGCGCGCTTCGCGCGGAGTAAGACTTCGCACATGAAGAACCGCGGATTGCCCCGCGGCCCGTGGCGGATCGGGCTCGTGTATTCGGGATGCAATCCGCGGTTCCTCTTCGAAGCAACAGCAGCCGCAGATTTCCGCGGATGATGGCTGATCGATCACCTCGCATTCGGAACGCCGAGCGCCCGTGGATCTGCAATTTTTTGTACAAAAACACCAACGAGTATCTACTCGCGGGGTCACGCCGCGGATTCTGATTGCTTGCCGTATCCGCGTTCATCTGCGTAGATCCGCGGCTGCTTTGGCCTGCAATCGCGACTAGGGGACGAGAGCGAAGAGCGCACTGTAGTCCATCACATACACGATCGGTCCTTTGACCGGATCGTTGACGATGACGGGATTCCGCACGCGGCCGGACGACTGCGGCACGGCGCCCTTCCACAGCTCGCTGCCATCGCCGAGCGAGAGAATGTGGATGCCATCGTAAGCGGTCACGATGAGCGTGTTGCTGCCGAGCGCCGCGGCGAGCGTCGTCGTGACAGCGTAGCTCCCTTCCGGAATCTGCACCGCGCCGCAGCTGCCACCCTGATACGTGCTGCTCCAATGGGCGTCGGCACCGGTGAGCGCGCCGGAGGTCCACGTCTTGGCGCCGGTCGTGAGATTGTAGGCTTCGACGCTTGATGACGTGCCGATGATGGCGAGGTTGTTGGCGATCACCGGCGCTTGCTCGCCGGGACCGGTGACGGGCTTGCTCCACACGACGTGCAGATCGGACTGCGCGCGCGCGACGAGCGTGTTGCCGCCTTCGATGAGATACACGCGCTGCGCATCGGCGCTGATGCGGCTGTAGGGGACGGTGGCGACGTAGGCGAGCTGCGCGCCGGTGGTCGCATTGAACGCGTAGACGCCCGACGCGAAGGGCAGGTGCGTCGTCGTCTGCCCGACGTTGTATACGGGGGCGTAGAACAAGGTGCTATTTGCCAGCGCCATGCCGCCGGCCGTGCTCGACGCCGAGCCTCGGCACGTCGCGAAAGCGTTCTTCTGCCAGCGTGATTGGCCGGTCGCGTCGAGCGAGCCGACGTAGATCCCCGGTCCGTCGATCTGCACATCGTTCGCTAGAAAAAGTCCCGCTGTTGCGTCGGAGAGCGTCTCGCCCCAGGAGTCGACGCCGAGCGCGACCGTGGCGCTGCCGGTGGTGAGATCGACGAAGCGAACGCCGTCATCGTTGATGATGAAGCGCGAGCTCCAAATCGAGCCCCAGTCGCCGAAGTCGGCGTCGGTGCCGGTGTTGTACGTCCACACTTTCGCGCCGGCGAGCGTTACGCGATCGAGCGCGGGAGAGCGGCCGTACCCGTAGCCCGAAGAGAGCGACGTCCGCAGAAAGACGGCGTCCGCGGTGGCGAGCATGCTGGTGGTGTTTTGCAGCGCGTGGCCGGCGACGCCGACCGACAGATAGCGCCACGACAGATGCAGCGGCGTCGCGATGGTGGTCGCCGACGCGGAAGTGCGAGCAGCATCGTGTCCGTAGGTCGTCCAGTCATCGCGCACCGTCGACCACAGCGCGGTCGCCGTGAAGGTTGCCACTGGCGTGACGCCAACCGCGGTGGCCGTCGCCGTGTTCGCCCCGGCGAGGAATCCGAGGGTGAGCCGCGCGGTCGCGTGGCCATCGATGTCGGTGATGGCGGTGACTCCGCCGAGCGAGCCGCCGCCCGCGGTCGTATTCCAGGTGACGGCGACGCCGCTCACCGGATTCCCTTTCGCATCGCCGACCTTCACGAAGAACGCCGTACCGAGCGCGGCACCGACGGTACCTGACTGCGCGTCGCCATCGACCTTCGTGATGCTCGCCGGCGGACCGGCGGTGATTGTGAAGTGGGCCTGCGCCGTAGCCGTCCCGCTCGTCGCGGTGATGGTGACGGGTCCCGGCGCGACGGCGGTGACGACGCCGCTCCCCGACACGGTCGCCTTCGTCGCATCCGACGTCGCGAAGGTCACCACGCGTCCCGGCAACACGGTGCCCGATGCATCCTTCACCTGCGCGACGATCGTCAGCGTCTGGTCGATCGGAATGCTTCCCGTCGTGACCGAGAGCTCGAGGGTCGACGCGGCGACGGGGTGGGTGCCATCGCCGCAACCGGCGGCGAACGCGCACGCGACGAGTGTCGCGCCGAGCGCGCGGATGAGTGAAGAGCGCAAGCAAATCTCCGGGGGAGGCTACTGCTGGCAGGACGGTACCAGCAGAAGCTGCGTCACCTCACTCGATCGCGGTGTGAGACGGGTCACAAAAACAATCGTCTACGTCACTCGTCAGTGGAATTATTTTCTTTTTGCGACTAATGCCGGAGTGTTTGGCGGCGCATGGCGATGGTGCGTCGCCTGTTCGTAGGAATAGGCGAGCCCGATCAGCTTTGCCTCGCTCCACGGCCGGCCGAAGAACTGGACGCCCGCCGGCAGCACGCCGCCGCGAAGCCAGCCCATCGGCACGGTGATCGCCGGAAATCCGGTGCTCGGCGAGAAGAGCTGATTGTTGTCGCCGCCCGGCGTATTCAGATCGCCGATGAGCCGCTGCGCGTTGCTCCACGTCGGATAGACGAGCGCGTCGAGCGAGCTCTTGTCCATCAGCGCCAGCACGGCGGTGCGAAGGCGCGCGCGGAATTCTTCCCGGCTCTTGCAGCCCGGCGACTGCTCCGGCGCGTCGGCCACGGCCTGCGGGTCGAGCAGCCGCTTTTCGATCGAGGGATGGAACTGTCGCGACTTGATCACCTCGTCGAGCGAGTGCATCGGGATCTTGTCGCCCGCGCCGGCGAGGAAGCGATTCAAGTCGGTTTTGAAGGGACTGCAGGCGCCGCTCTGGATCCTGAACAGCGCGTCGAGACTGTCGATCGCGACGGGATCGACGATGACGGCGCCGGCCGAGCGCATCTCGTCGAGCGACTTCTTGAAGACGGCGATGACTTCGCTGTCCGCGCTCGGCCGCTCGTATGCCTGGTGCAGCACGCCGATGCGCGCGCCCTTGAGCGCATCGCGCACGAGCGACGATGCGTAGCTCGCCGGCACCTTGCCCTCGGCGCGCGCGGTGGCGGAGTCGGCCGCGTCCGGGCCGGCGATCACTTGCAGCACGGCAGCGGCATCGGCGACCGTGCGCGTCATCGGACCGGTGACGTCCGCGTTGAGAAAGAGCGGCACCACACCGGCGCGGCTCGTCAGCCCCATCGTGGGGCGAATGCCGATGAGCGCGAGGAAGGATGAGGGTCCGCGAATCGAGTTGCCCGTATCGGTGCCGAGTCCCACCGTGCCGAAGCTGGCGGCCACGGCATCGGCGGTGCCGCCACTCGAGCCGGCGGTGACGCGATCGAGCGCGTAGGCGTTGCGGGTGTAGCCGGGCAGGATCGAGCTCACCGTCTCCAGCGGACTGAAGGCGAATTCGGCCATGTTGGATTTCGCCAGCACGATCGCGCCCGCATCGCGCATGCGCTTGACCACGGTGGCGTCGTTGGCGGGAAGCCATCCCTTGAGCGAGAGCGAGCCGCCGGTCGTCTGCAGACCCGCGGTCTGATAGTTGTCTTTGACGATCGTCGGGATGCAGTGCAGCGGCCCGACGAGCCCCGATTGCGTGAAGCGGCGATCGAGCTCGTCGGCGTCGGCGAGCGCGGTTGGGTTGATCAGCACGATGGCGTTGAGCGCCGGACCCTTCTTGTCGTAGGCGTCGATGCGGTCGAGATAGCGCTGGACCAGCGAGTGACAGGTGACGGTGCCCGCCTTGAGCGCCGCATGGACGTCGGCGATCGTCGCTTCCTCAATGTGAAAGGAGGATTGACGGCGTTGTGCCTGCGCGACAATCGGCGAGAGCAGCAGTAAGGCGATCGTGCGGCCTAACGAGGAAGAGCGCATTCGGCCACCTCTTGTCACAGAGAATCAGGAAACGGGCACAGGTGCATCAAAGATTTCGCACATGACGCAGATTCTATCCAGTCTGCGTCATGTGCGTAATCTTTGATGAGCTCTTACCGAGCCAGAGCATTTGTGAAGAGATCTCTCGCTGAGGATCGCCGCATGCGTCCCGTCGCTCAAACCATCTCGCTCACCGCATTCGCACTGCTTACGACATCCGCTTCTCGCATCAGCGGCCAGGCTCCGCTCGCCCCGCATCAGCGTCTCGCGCGCGAGGTTTATCAGGAGCTGATCGAGATCAACACCGTCGACTCTGTCGGCTCGGTGACGAAGGCGGCCCAGGCGGTCGCGAAGCGGTTTCTCGACGCGGGGTTCGCGGCGGGCGATGTGCATCTGCTCATCCCGCCGGGGAAGCCGACGAAGGGAAACGTCATCGTGCGATATCGCGGGCGCGGGCAGGGGAAGCCGATCCTCCTCCTGGCCCATCTCGACGTCGTCGCCGCGCTGCGCTCGGATTGGTCGATCGATCCCTTCGTGCTCACCGAACGCGACGGCTATTTCTACGGACGGGGCACGAGCGACGACAAGGCGATGGCGGCGATCTTCGTCGCGAATCTGCTGCGCGACCGGCGCGAGGGGTGGGTGCCCGACCGGGATGTGATTCTCGCGCTCACCGCCGATGAAGAAGGCGGCGATGCGAACGGCGTCGAGTGGCTGATCGCGGAGCATCGCGACCTGATCGAGTCCGCGTACGCGATCAATGAGGGTGGCGGCGGCGCGTCGCGCGAGGGCAAGCCGTTATTCCACACGGTGCAGGCGGCGGAGAAGGTGCCCGTCAACTTCACCCTTACCGCGATCAATCCTGGTGGCCACTCCTCGGTGCCCCGTTCCGACAACGCGATCTACGAGCTGGTCGACGCGTTGCGGCGCGTGGCGAACTACAAGTTTCCGGTCGAGCTCAATGAGGTGACGCGCGGTTTCTTCGAGCGTACCGCGGCACTGGAGGAGCCAAAAGTCGCCGCGGCGATGCGCGCCATCGTCGCAAACCCGAACGACAGCGCCGCGAGCGCCGTCCTCTCATCGAACCCGCGCTACAACTCGACGCTGCGCACCACCTGCGTCGCCACCCGCCTCGCCGGCGGTCACGCCTACAACGCGCTGCCACAGACCGCGAGCGCCAATGTGAATTGCCGCATCGTCCCGACCAGCACGCCCGAGCGCGTGCGCGACATGCTGGCGACGATGATCGGCGACACGGGGATCAAGATCACCTCGACCGTCCCGATCCGTGAGCGCGCCGGCGCGCCGCCGAGTCCGCTGTTGCCCGAGTTGATGACTCCGGTGACCGAGCTGACGCACACGATGTTCGGCACCGGCGTTCCGGTGATCCCCTCGATGTCGACCGGCGCGACCGATGGGCGATTCTTGCGCGCGGCCGGCATTCCGACATATGGCGTGAGCGGACTGTTCTCCGATCCCGGTGACGCGCGTGCGCATGGGCGGGATGAGCGGCTGCTGGTGAAATCGTTTTACGAAGGGCAGGAATTTCTGGAGCGTCTCGTCCATCGGATCGCAGGCGGGAAGTCGCAGGTTCCGTGATTCGATGATCGGGCGCGGCAGACGAGCATCTGAGGCAGAGGTTGATACGGATCTTGGCGAATGGGGCGTATCGCGGCTGATCTCTCTACCTCTGCCTTCAATCTCTCCTTGGCGGGCTCTCGATCACATACGATCTCTGCTTTCTCGGGCACGGCACCGTCGCCACAGCACTCGCCGCGCTCCTCACGTCGCGGCGCGACGAGCTGCGTGAGCAATACGGCATCGACTGTCGGATCACGGGTGTAGCGTCGCGCCGGCTTGGCTGGATCGCGAGCGCGGCGGGCGTCGACCTTTCCGCTCCGAACGGCGAGACGTGCCGTGACATCAACGATTGGCTCGATCGCGCCCGCCCCTTCGCCGTGTTCGAGATGATTCCGCTCGATCCGCACCACGGTCAGCCCGCGCTCGACTATCTGCGTGCCACGCTCGAGCACGGCGCTCACGCGATCTCCGCCAACAAAGGCCCGATCGTCTACGGATACGCGGACCTGTCGCGCACCGCACGAGAGCACGACAGACGATACCTG
>JALZAE010000567.1 GCA_030948535.1 Gemmatimonadota bacterium
GGTCGCCGCCGCGTACCAGCTACTGCGGAACGCGAAGCCCGACGGACTCGACTTGTCCGCCACGACGAGCGAATCGAGCTCGTTGCACTGTGCCTTGCCGAGGAGACCGATGACATCGGCAGGGTCCCGCCGGATGAGCTCGCCGTAGCTCGTGCAGGCGTCGGGGTAACGCGCGTCCGCGAGCGCGTCGAGCGCCAACGCCGAGATACTGTCGTGCGCCCCGAGCTTCGTCGCGAGGCTCGCCGCACGCGACGCCGCCGCGCGCAATTCGACGATCGGCGCCTTCTTCTGCCAGGCGAGCGTTTGGGCGAGCCACAGATTCGCCTTGGCGAAATCCGGCTGCGCCACCGTCGCCCGTCGCAGATCATGCTCAGCCGAATCGAGATCCCAGAGCGCGAGCGATCCGCGCCCGCGATCGTACGCGTTCACTGCGGTCACCGAGCGCGTGCCGACATCCTCCGGCGGGCCGGCGGCATTCTCGCGCACGACCGCCGCCGCGAGCGCGGCGATTCTTAAATCGTTGGTGGCGATGGGGAAGTGCGTTCGCACTCTCACGTCCCGCAGCGCCGTATCGCCGGCGGTGTCGTACACGCGTGCGAGCACGTCCACCGAATCGCCCGCGGGCTCGGCCTCCATGACGACCAGCCGGCCCGCGCGCTGATCGCGCGCCGCGCCGAGCGCGAGCGCGATCGTCGCCGGCGGCTTGCCATCGAGTGGCACCGTCTTCGCACCGGTCCATTCCCGGAGCGCCTCCTGCAAACGCGTGACGGCATTCCGTGCCGTCGATGATGGACTCTGCGGCGCGCCCAGCGTCGAGAGCGCGAACGTCGACGGCGAGAGGGGCGGACGCAGGGCGTGTCGCGCGCCGTAGACCGCCGCGCCTCCCACCACAGTCAGCGCGAGCAACGATCCGGCCGCCATGATCCGCGAGCGGCGGCGACGCTCGGGTGAAGGGCCGCCGGGCGCCGTGCTCACGACATGGATCGACGCGCGCGTGGGACCGCCGTCGGGATGACGCAGCGCGTTCCACATCTCACGCGCCGAAGTGAACCGGTCCGCCGGCACCTTCGCCATCGCGCGTATCAGGATCGCCTCGACTGCCGGCGACACCGACGGCCGCACCTCCCGCACCGGCCGCGCGTCGGCCGTGACGTGCTGCATCACGACGGCCTGTGCGTTGTGTCCGCGGAAGGGTGGCGCGCCCGCGAGCATCTCGTAGAGCACGCAGCCGAGCGAATAGACGTCGCTGCGGCCGTCGACTTCGCGCTCGCCGGTGGCCTGCTCGGGACTCATGTACGCCGGCGTACCGATGATCATCCCCGCCGACGTCAGCCGGTCGTCCGCGGCGCCCTGCATCACGCGGGCGATGCCGAAGTCCGCGACGCTGGCGTGCCCGTCGGACAGCAAGATGTTCTCGGGCTTGATGTCGCGGTGGATGATCCCGCGCTCGTGCGCGTACGCCAACGCGTCCGCGGATTCCTCGGCGATACAGAGGGCGTCTTCGATCGGCAGCTGTCGCTCGCGCTCGAGCCGCTGGCGCAGCGTCTCGCCGGAGACGAACGGCATCACGTAGTAGAGCACCCCCTCCGCTTCGCCAGAATCGAACACGGCGAGGATGTGCGGATGGTGCAGACCCGCGACGATGCGAATCTCCTGAGTGAATCGCTCGGATCCGATCGCGTTCGTGAGCTCGGCGCGCAGCACCTTGAGCGCCACGAGCCTGTGGTGCCGCTCGTCGTGCGCAAGAAACACCGTCGCCATTCCGCCGCGACCAAGCTCACGCTCGATCGTATAGCGGCCCATCAACGAGACCGCGAACCGGCCCTCGGACTCCGTCACGGGATGACCTGCATCGTGTGAGGGAGGTAAGAATACAGGTGTTAGGTGTTAGGTGTTAGGGCGCACTAAGAGATGCCGCCGCCCGGCCCGAACATCTCAACACCTCAACACCCAACAGCTTGTCACTCGGAGCTCGTGATGAGTGGCCCCACTCGCCCCATCGCGGTCCGCAAATATTCCGTCGCCTCGTCGCGCGGAAGCGGCTTGGCGAAGAAATAGCCTTGGCCCCATTCGCAGCCGAGCTGCCGCAGGATCGCGAGCTGCTGCCCGTTCTCGATTCCTTCGGCCACGGTGCGCAATCGGAGGGTGCGGCCGAGCGCGATGATCACGCGAGCGAGGGCAGCGTCGTCGCTGGCCGGTCCGATGCGATCGACGAACGCCTTCGCGATCTTGAGCACGTCGATCGGAAAACGCTGCAGATAGCTGAGCGATGAATAGCCGGTGCCGAAGTCGTCGATCGCGATCTGCACGCCCATCATGCGTAGATCCTGCAGCCGGTCGAGCGTCTGCTCGGTGTTCGCCATGAGCACGCTCTCGGTCAGCTCGACGACGAGATTGTCCGGCGGCAATCCGGAGTCGCGCAACGCGTCCGCCACCTCCCCGACCAGTCCGGGTTGCTGCACCTGTCGCGCCGACATGTTCACCGTCACCGACAAAGGGGGCTCGCCCGGATAGGCAAGCTGCCATTGCCGGGCCTGCCAGCATGCGCGGTGGAGCACCCATCGTCCGATCGGCACGATGAGTCCGCTCTCCTCGGCGATCGGGATGAACACTGATGGCGGCACGAATCCGCGCCGCGGATGACTCCAGCGAAGCAGCGCCTCGACACCGGTGATGCGCCCCGTGTTCAAGTCGACGATCGACTGATAGTGCACCGCGAGCTCCTGCCGCTCGACGGCGCGGCGGAGATCGGCCTCGAGCTCGAGACGCTCGAGCACCGCCACGTGCATCGACTGCTCGAAGATCGCGTACAACCCCTTGCCGCGACTCTTCGCCGTGTACATCGCGACATCCGCGTTGCGGAGCAGCTCTTCCGCGTTCTCGGTCCCCTCGGTGTTGGCGATGCCGATGCTGACGTTGATGAACATCTCGCCCTCACCCATCACGAACGGGCGCTGCAACGCGGCCGCGATGCGCTCGGCTACCTGGGTCACCGTCTCGGAATTCGGCGCGTCCTCGATCAGGATCGCGAACTCATCACCGCCCAGTCGCGCCGCCGTGTCGGAGGCGCGCAGGCATTGCTGCAGACGATCGGCCGCCGAGACGAGCAGGCGGTCGCCGGCGGCGTGGCCGAAGCTGTCGTTGATGGTCTTGAAGTTGTCGAGATCGAGAAAGAGCACGGCGACGGTGTGCGGCTCGCGATTCGTTCGGGCCAGCGCGTGCTCGACGCGGTCGCGAAACAGCGCGCGGTTCGCGAGGTTGGTCAGCGGATCGTGGAACGCCTGGTGCGTGAGCTGCTCTTCGAGTGCTTTGCGGTCGGTGACATCGCGCGTGTTGAGCACCACGCCGGCGACGGTGGGCTCCTGCAGGAGGTTGGTGGCGATGTTCTCGACGTACAGCCATGAGCCGTCAGCGCAGCGGAGCCGCCAGGTGATAGGCGCGGAGGGTCCGGTCGCCCGCGCGACATCGCCGAACGCCGCGAGCGCCTTCGGAATGTCCGTCGGATGGATCAGCTCGGTCAGCCGCGTGCCGACGACGTCATCCGCATCGTGCCCGAGCAAGCGCTCGACCGACGGGCTGACGTAGCGCACCGTGCCGTCCACCTCGAGGATCGTGATCACGTCCGACGAATGCTGAACGAGCGCGCGGAAGCGTGCCTCGCTCTCGCGTGCCGCGGTCTGCGCCAGCACGACGGACGTCTCACGCACGGCGAGCAGTTGTCGCGCGACGACGAGCAGCGTGAGCGTCACGGCGCCCAGAACGAGTCCGCCGAGCGGCTCGCTCCATTGGCGCAGCTCGGCCACGAGCAGCAACGCGAAGCCGACCGCGACGGCGAGATAGGGAAGCGCGCTCAGCGTCCGCATGGTCCGGCCGGGCTGCGATACGGTTGGCGGCGAGTCGGCCTGATGCAACCGCAAATAGATCGCGCCGATGGTCACCGCATCGGCCACGAGGAAGATGGCATCACTCCAGACGCCGTCGGTCTTGCCGACCTGCAGGTACATCCGCGCGGCAAGCAGCGCGCCGACGCCATTCAGGAGCATCGCGACGGAGAGGAGCGCCAGCGGCTCGCGCGCGCTGGTTGCCGGCTCGCGCTGCAACAGCATCGTGTTGGCGACAATCAGCAGCAGATAGCAGAGCGGGAAAACCACCGCGATCAAGGATGCGG